>NZ_FOCY01000016.1:0-57248 GCF_900110235.1 Megamonas sp. Calf98-2
CATCAACCTTCTTTGGAGAGATATAGTAAGACCTGCTATTTTAGTAGGCAAGTATCGTTTGTATCCAAGAATCCCCTGCCTTTAGGCATGGGGAGTATGTCAAACCCTGTATATGTTTCATTATCCTTTGCTATAGCTTCTTCATCTGTATCAGAAAAAGAAGCACCTAAGGCAGTAGCAAAAGTAATGGTTGGTGTTTCAGCTGGTATGGTGCTTGGTGTACCAGTTATGAGTTATATTGCCAATTTATTTTCTTTAGAAATAGCTATGCTGGCTTTTGCTTTGGTGAATTTAATCGCTTTAGCATTGACAATAATATATGTGCCATCTATGCCAGTCAAAGAAAAAATGTCTTATGGTTCTCAGCTCAAAATTTTAAAAGATATTAATTTATGGTGGGCTTTGATAGCTGTAATTTTATTAAATGGTGCAAATTTTGGTGTATATAGTTATTTAGCCGACTATTTAGAAAGAGTATCGCTATTATCCACAGAATTTGTGAGCATTACACTTTTGATTTTCGGTTTAGCAAATATTTTAGGCAATGTTATTGCTGGTAGATTATTAAGCCAAAGACCACTTTCATTTGTAGGGATATATCCATTTTTATTGACAGTATTATTTTTAGTAATGCTATTTTTAGGTAATATGGGTTTTGTAATCATGGGTATAGTTTTAATCTGGGGAATACTTGTGGGCTGTGCTGCAAATATTAATCAGTATTGGATAACAAGAGTAGCATCTAATGTACCTGATTTTGCTAATGCTTTATTTTTAGTAGCTACAAATGTAGGTACTTGTATAGCAGCTTTTGTATGTGGTATTTTCATTGATGAATTTGGTATAAATAATGTAGTTTTAGGTGGCATTTTATTCACTGTATTGAGTATAGGTTTCTTCTTTGCAGGAATAAAAAAATCACCAAAGGAAAAAATGTTAAAAGTAAATAAAGCAGTATAAAAAAATCCTCTATAGTTAAATGAATTATTCATCACTAACTATAGAGGATTTTTTATATATTTAGGAGCATGTCATACCAGACAACGCCACCATGTGTAGATTTAGAAATACCTAAATTTTGAAATCCAAATTGTTCATAAAATGGAATAAGTTGATGTTTACAACATAAAATAATTCCAGTGCGTTTTTCTTTTTGAGCCTTTTCAATAAGATTTTTCATTAATTTAGTTGCAATGCCTAAATGTTGATAAGATGGCAATACATCAATACCAAAGATTGTTTGATACTTTCCTTGTGGTTGATGAAGTTTAGCATTTGTATACATTTCATCAGTAATAGTTTCTTCATCAGTTACCATACCATTGACGAAACCTATAATTTCATTGTCATCATGTTTATGAATTTTGGCTACTAAGAAATGATTAGGAAATACATCAAATCTGGATTTTAAAGTATTTAAACTAGCACTTTCTTGGGATGAAAAACATATTTGCTCAATATCTGCAAGAGTTATTAAATCATCAGCTGTTGCAGTAGTAATAGATATCATAAAAACCCCATCACATCATTTATTATTTTGCTCATTAAAGAGAGCTTTTAATTTTTTTTTGCGTTTTTTCTTGAAAGAATTGGAATAACGTTCTTCTTCACTGAAGATACAACCACAATAAGGTTGACGATATAATTCTAAATCAATGCTTGTTTGTGTTCCTTCAGCAAATCCTGGTCGAAAATCTTCATAGAAGAAAGGAATACCTACCGCTTGAGAAATTTTTTGAGCGACATCTTTCATCATTTCATGGTTTTGATAAGGACTGACAAATAAAGTTGATGAGAATGCATCAAAATTATTTTCTTTAGCATAGATTGCTGTTTGATGAAGTCGCCAAGCATAACACATACGACAGCGTCGATTATCTAAATTAAGACCATCTGTATTTTTTTCGATCGTTAAAGCACGTTGTAAAAAATCTCGTAATTGATAATTTGTATCTACGATAAGTTTTAAATCAACTTTTTGTGCATATTCTTGTGCAGTTGTTAAACGGTGCTTAAATTCTTTATAAGGATGAATATTAGGATTGAAAAAATATCCTGTAATATCATGACCTTCTGAGCGAAGTTTTGGCACTGGATAACAAGCGCATGGACCACAACACATATGAAGTAATATATTCATTTATAAACTCCCTAAATAAATATAAATTATTCCGTTTTTGTTAAACCAAGGTGTTCATAACCAAGCTTGGTAACAACTCGCCCTCTAGGGGTGCGATTGATAAAGCCTAATTGAAGTAAATAAGGCTCATAAACATCACCGATAGTATCTGTTTCTTCGCTTACTGCTGCAGCTAATGTTTCAAGACCGACAGGGCCACCACCGAATTTATTAATCATAGTGAGTAAAATATTGCGGTCGATATGGTCAAGTCCCATTTTGTCAATTTCAAGCATAGCTAGAGCCGTATCTGCGATTTCATCAGTGATGATACCGTCGCCTTTTATTTGAGCGAAATCACGAACTCGTTTTAAAAGGCGATTAGCTACTCGAGGTGTTCCACGAGAGCGACGTGCGATTTCCAAAGCTCCTCTATCTTCGATAGGTATATTTAAGATTTCAGCGGAGCGCTTGATAATAAAAACTAATGATTCGGGTGTGTAATATTCTAAGCGAGAAATAACACCAAAGCGATCACGTAGTGGAGAAGCTAAGGCACCAGCTTTAGTAGTCGCTCCAATGAGTGTAAATGGTGCAATGTCAAGACGAATAGAGCGAGCGCTTGGCCCTTTACCGATGATGATATCCAAGGCAAAATCTTCCATAGCGGAATATAAAACTTCTTCTACGCTATGAGAAAGACGATGAATTTCATCAATGAATAATACATCTTTTTCGGTGAGATTGGTAAGTAGTGCTGCTAAATCGCCAGAGCGTTCAATAGCTGGCCCAGAAGTTACACGGAAGTTTACTCCCATTTCATTAGCGATAATATTAGCAAGTGTAGTTTTACCGAGTCCAGGAGGTCCGTATAAAAGTACATGGTCAAGAGCTTCATTGCGATTTAAAGCTGCTTGAATGAAAATAGATAAATTATCTTTGACTTTATCTTGTCCTATATATTCTTGTAATTTCTTAGGGCGTAGGGAATACTGCCAATTATCAATATCCATCTCGCCACCAGAAACTATGCGTTCATTAAAGTCTTCCATTAAATAAAATTTGCCTCCATAAATAAAATTTTAAAAGATTATTTTATAAGTGGTTTATTTAAAAAATCTCGACCAAAGACTTTAATTGTATAGTAAAAACCAATGAGGAAAGGTATATATTCAGCGATTAAGCGCCATGTAACAGCTACAATACCGACAGTACCTTCTGGTAACATAGAGTTAAACAATAATATAAAACCACCTTCGGCGATACCAGAACCTCCTGGCGTTGGAGAAAAGTAAAGTAAGATATTTAAAATTATCATACGTCCCATGGCTAAGACACCATCAAAATCATCAGTTAAACTAAACATTAAAATTGGTACGATAGCATAGATAAAAAGTAAACTTAAGCCCGACGTAATATAGACTTTAAGCATTTTTAAAGGTGAAGCTAATAAAAGTTTTATAGCTAATTTATTATCTCGATAAAAAGAAAGAAATGCTTTTGCTTTTTTGTAAGAAAGTCGACGAACAAATTTAATTACTAGATAATCTAAGTAATTATGCTTGAAACACCAAATCAACATCAAAATAACTAAAAAAGCCAAACTAGAGATAATCATTAAAGTTTCATCAGAAATCCATGGGATTATACCTGCATCATGCATGAAGATAAACGGCATACACATGATTAAAAACATGATGGATAAAATTGTGCGGACAATGACAATTATAGTGGCTTTTCCGACAGGTATTTCAGCATGACGTAAAAAGAGTACTTGAGCAATTGCACCACCGCTGAAACCAGGTGTTAGCAGTGCTAAGAAATAATTGCCAAATACTACATGTAATGCTTGTGAAAATGAGATTTTTTCGTTGGAGATATTGACTAACTGGACAAGTCTTAAACCATCTAAAAATAAACCAAAGCTAATGGAAATCAAAGCTGCGATTATTGCTAGAGGATTGAACTGTGTCAAACTAGATAAAGTATTAATATCCACTGTGAAATAGATGACTCCAGCAGAAATCACAGATACGAAAAAAATTAAGACACAAAGTCTTTTATGGAATTTGTTCATTAATATAAACCTCATTAATATGGGATAATTTGATAATCATTATGTTATATTGTACCATTTTTTTAGATGAAGTGTAAAGCAAAGCAATAAATACTAATCTAATAAATAGATGATAAATATTGAGTAAAAAATAAAAGGACAAGCACTTATTAAAAATAAATGCTTGCCTATAATTTATCTTTTAGCTTGATTTTTGATGCGATTTACAGGGATATTAGCTAATAATGCAACAGAATTATCATCATTTTCTAGCGAAATTTCCATTTCATTTTTATTTATATCCATGTAATGAGAAATTACCTCAATTATATCGTTTTTTAAAGCTTGCATAACTTCAGGAGAAATATTAGCACGGTCATGAATTAATACGACTTTTAATCTATCTTTAGCAATTTCTTTAGATGTTTTTTGATTTCTATTTAATAATTTCATTACAACCTCAAACATAATATTATGCTCTCCTTAATTAAAATAATTTTTTTAATCTATCAAAGAAAGACTCTTTAGTGCGGAAAGTCATAAATGGAACATCTTCACCACAAAGACGTCTAGTGATATTTTGATAAGCTATACCAGCTTGAGATTTTGTATTAGCGATTACAGGTTCACCACGGTTAGTAGAAGATACGACCATTTCATCATCTGGAATTTGACCGATACATTTTATAGCTAAGATATCGTTGATATCATCAAGGTCAAGCATTTCGCCTTTGGCTACCATATCAGGACGAATTCTGTTGACGATTAATAATATATTTTCTTTATCAGCACGGTTTAATTCACCAATAATTTTATCAGCATCACGAACAGCAGAGATTTCAGGCATAGTAACTACTAGTGCGATATCAGCAGCAGCTACAGCTGTTTTGAAACCTTGTTCAATACCAGCAGGGCAGTCAATCAAGATGAAATCAAAGTCTGCACTCATTTCTGCACATAAAGCGACAATTTGTTCAGGAGATACGGCGAGTTTATCTTTTGTCTGAGACGTAGGCAATAAAAATAATGTTTCATATTTTTTATGGCGAACAAGAGCTTTTTTGTAAGGAATTTTACCAGATGTTACATCTACTAAATCGTACATAATGCGATTTTCTAAACCTAATAATAAGTCAAGATTGCGAAGCCCTGTATCTGTATCAATAAGTGCAACTTTATATCCTTTCATGGCAAGACCAGCACCTATATTGGCTGTAGTAGTAGTTTTACCTACACCACCTTTACCGGAAGTAATAACAATGATTTTACAATTTGTATTAGTTTGAGTCATATAAGATTACTGTTGCCTTTTTGCACTATAAGACAAACAGAAAAGCACCTCTCTTTACAATTATATACTTTTATTTTGTGCAACTTAGATTTATCGATTGAATGGTTCTAGGATAATAGTATTATCACAGATAATAGCTTTTTCAGGAGTTGATGATTTATTATCAGTAATGTTTTCACTATTATCTGGTGCTCTAGCAATTAAATGTGCTATGCGTATTTGTAGTGGCGATAATTTATCAGCAATTATATAAGAATTAATATCGCCATAGGCTCCAGCATAGACAATGCCACGACAATGACCGTGAATATCAATATTTCCACCAGCTATGATTTTAGCACCAGGATTGACATTTCCTTCAATGACGATAGAGCCTTTAGAAAAAATTTCTTCGCCTCCACGTACAGTGCGTTTGATGATTAATGGCGGATTTTGTGCTGAACAATGTTGGTTTGTAGCTGTCTTATCAACAGCTACAATTTTTAAATTTAATTGATATTGTTTTAAGATATCAGATAATATATTTTGCTCTTCTTGAGAGAATTTATCATCTTTGAGCAATATAGTAGTATTAGCTTCAAAAAAATTGGAACAAGAAGCTAATTTTTTACTTAATGCTTCTTTAATTTGATTGAAATTAGCTTTTTTTGTTATGACTAAAATTAAGCCATCATTAGAACCTTTAAACGTTATTAATTCATTCATATAATCACTTCATTTTATTATTATTGTTGTGCAGGAGCTGGTTGATTTTCTGGAGTTTTTGGCTTATCTAAACCAAAAGCAGCACTTAGAATTTTATATCCAATAGGTACGGCAGAAGTAGCACCATAACCTGCATTTTCTACGATAACAGCTACAGCAATATTAGGATTATCAAATGGACCGTAGGCTACAAACCAACCATGTTCACGACCATGAGAGTTTTCGGCAGTACCTGTTTTACCAGCAATTGGTACAGGGAAGTCTTTAAACATGGCAGCTGCTGTACCGACAGTACTAACTTCATGTAGACCTTCTTGAACAAGACTGATAACAGATGGATCAATATTTAAATCACGTTCAACTACTGGATCAAAATGTTTGATTACAGTACCATCTGGAGCTATGATATCTTTTACTAAATATGGGCGATATTTTTTACCACCATTAGCAGCTTCACTCATAACTAAAGCCATTTGTAATGGTGTAGCAAGTGTAAACCCTTGACCTATAGAAGCGTCAAATGTTTCAGCAAGATACCAATCTTCATCAAATACTTTACGTTTGTATTCAGGGCAAGCGACATTACCTACAGCTTCATATGGTAAGTCTATACCTGTTTTTTCACCAATACCAAAGATACGAGCCCATTTTGCTAATCTATCAATGCCTAAACGGTTACCCATTTCGTAGAAATAAACGTTATCAGAATGAGCTAAGGCTTGTTCAAAATTGATATAACCTAAAGCTTCACCATCAGCATTTGTTTTTGGAATTATCCAGTGCTGACCAGAGTCAAAAATCAATTCATCAGGAGTTACTACTTTTTCCATTAAAGCAGCAGTACCTGTGATGATTTTGAAAGTGGAACCAGGAGGATATTCACCAGTTACAGCTTTATTATCAAGAGGATAATGTGGATTATTATTTATAGCATTCCAGTCTTTAGTGGAAATACCAAGAGCAAATAAATTTGGGTCATAAGTTGGACGACTAACCATAGCTAATACTTCGCCAGTTTGAGGATTTAATACTACAGCGGCAGCAGCCTGCGCATTGATGCCAGACATTACTTCGTCCATGGCTTTTTCTGTAGCTTCTTGAAGATTGTGATCAATAGTCAAAGTAAGACTTGCACCACTTACAGGATTTTTCATGCCTAGACGTTGAACAGGACGACCGGTAACGTCAACTTCAACCTGTTCACCACCAGGAATACCACGAAGGTATTTATCATAGTATTTTTCAAGACCAAATTTACCAATGATATCACCTAATTTATAGGAATCATCACCAGTTTTTTTCTTGTCTTCAAGTTCACTATCGCTGATTTCACTTACGTAACCGAGAGCATGAGCTCCTTCATATTTATAGATATAGTTACGGACTGGTTTTGTATCGATAAATACACCTGGATATAAATCTTGTTGTTCTTCAATGATAGTTACTATTTCAGGTGGTACATCTATTTTTAAGGTAACAGGGTCAAAACCAGAATGATGAGAAATTTTTTCATTTATTTCATCAACACTGATATTTAATAAAGTAGCCAAGCGAGCCACTACTTCAGGAGATACAGGCTCTAAAGATGGTAATAATTCTACAGTAAAAGCAGGTCGATTATTTACTAATTGTACACCATTGCGGTCGTAGATAATGCCTCGAGGTGCAGACGTGGAAACAAGACGAATGCGGTTACCATCTGCTAATTTAGAAAAATATTCGCCTTGATAGATTTGTAAATAAACTAATCGACTAATGAGTGCAACAACTATAAGTGTTACAATAGCAGCTAAAATTTTTAAACGTTTATCAAGAAATTTCAACTTTAATTTACTCCTATAATAAATTAAGACACCCTTAGGTGTCTTAAAGTCATTTAATATCGTATAGATATAAAAATATGCTTACCTAAAAGTTAATATAATTATATCATACTCTTTTAGATTTTTTATAAATTATTTATGATTGTGAGCTATTCATCACTCTAAAATTAATTTCTAGCCTAAGGTTAGAATTGTTCAGATCTTTTTATCCAATATTGAAGTTTAGCATCGATTTTAACAACGATAAAATATACAGGATAAGCAAATACTAGATTATAGATAAGAGCGATAATCATATTGTTTATGACAAGCCAGATATTATAACTATAACCTAATAAAAAGATGAATAAAGCAATGATAAAATAATTTAAAAAAGTAGAAAATACACTAGCTACAATAGGTAAAAATATATTTTCTTTGTAGATTAGTTGAGATATCTTATGGATTAAGATACAGATGATAACAAGACTTAAAGTATGAATACCAAGGAATGTACCAGAAGCTAAGTCTTGAAATAATCCTGCACAAAATCCATATAAAATAGCATATTTATCATAAATAATGCTAAAGAAAATAACTAATAATAAGATTAAATCTACAGAAATTCCATCATAAGCAATAATGTTAAAAACAGATGATTGTAGAATATAGGCAATGAATATTAATAAAAAACATGGTATTACTGTTTTCATTTTGTATCACCTGTAGTAGGTTGAGCTGGAGTTGCAGCAGGTTGAGCTACTTCACGATGGTTAATGATAACAGCAACATTTTCAAGTTTTTGAAAATCTACACAAGGGTATAAAGTTGCATATTGTAATAATCCACCAGAATCATTTTTTATAGCTGCTACAGAGCCGATAGGAATTCCTTTTGGATAGATACCACCAAAACCAGAAGTGATGATAGTATCGCCTTCTACGATATTAGCATTTTGAGGGATATTAGTCATATTGATTGCTGAATTGGAATCAGCAGAACCCTTGACTATACCAGCTACTCGAGAATTAGCACGTTGAACAATAGAGCCAACAGCAGAGCGAGGGTCAGTGATAAGTTCAACTTCAGAATAAGAAGCATAAGCTTCATGAATATTACCTACAAGACCATCAGGAGTAATGACAGTCATATTTTTTTGTACACCATCATCTGTACCACGATTGATAATGATATGACTGCTCCAAGTAGCACTATCACGACCAATAACGTTGGCAGGTAATAAATCAAATTGCAAATTAGCTTTTTTATAATTTAATAATTGACGCAGATTAGCATTTTCTGCTTCAAGCTCAGCTGTACGAGCAACCTTGAGTTTTAAATCATCGTTTTGAGCTTTTAATTCTCTATTTTGGTCGTAAACATAAAATACATCATAAACATAGTTACGGAAATCATTACATTTACTTGAAACTGCGCTAGTAACAGATTGAAATGGTGCTAAAACGTTTACAACAATAGAATTAGCAAGTGGTGCATTAAATCTACCAATAGCAGCAAAAAAGAGAATACAAATTATGCTTATAATGATAAATAAGACGATTAATGAACGTTTAGAGGGTGATTTCATTATTTATTCAACTTCTTATCACTAATAATTACATTGTTTAAGAGATTGATATTTTCTAAAGATTTACCAGTACCTTCACCAACACAAGATAATGGGTCTTCAGCAATGATTACAGGCATACCTGTTTCTTGAGAAAGTAATTTATCTAAATTGTGTAATAAAGCACCGCCACCAGTTAGCATGATACCACGGTCTAAGATATCAGCAGCAAGTTCAGGTGGTGTTCTTTCAAGTGTTACTTTTACAACATCAACAATTTTCTTAACTGGTTCTTTCAAAGCTTCAGTGATTTCTTCAGCATGAATTTTTAATGTTTTTGGCAAGCCACTAACGAGGTCACGACCACGGATTTCAAAATCTTTTTCCATGTCATCACTAACCATAGCATTACCGATAGACATTTTGATTTCTTCAGCAGTGCGTTCACCAATCATGAGGCTGTATTTACGTTTTATATATTGAATGATAGCAGTGTCTAAAGCGTCACCAGCAACACGAAGAGAACAGCTTGTAACAATACCACCAAGGGATATAACAGCGATTTCTGTAGTACCACCACCGATATCAACTACCATACTACCAGTAGCTTCTTCAACAGGTAGACCAGCACCAATAGCAGCAGCCATAGGTTCTTCAATTAAATATGCTTCTCTAGCACCTGCTTGAATAGCAGCATCTATAACAGCACGTTTTTCTACTTCAGTTACACCAGATGGTACACCTACAACAACACGTGGTTTGCTAAAGGAAGAACCATTTCTAGCTTTATTGATAAAGTATTTTAACATTGCTTGAGTAACTTCAAAATCAGCAATTACGCCATCTTTCATTGGGCGAATAGCTACGATATTGCCTGGAGTACGACCAATCATGCCTTTGGCATCAGAACCAACAGCAAGAACTGCTCCTGTATCCTTTCTAATAGCAACAACAGATGGTTCTCTAAGCACAATACCTTTTCCTTTTAAATGCACAAGGGTATTGGCTGTTCCTAAATCGATACCGATATCTTGGGAAAAACCACCAAATAAATTCCACTTCATGTTAAAACATTCTCCCTTCAATTTTATAACAATCTGACTACTTATTCTATCATACCTTGTTGTTTTAAGCTAGTAAATTTATTATCTCCAACAATAATATGATCTAAAATTTCTATATCAAGTATTTTACTGCCTGCTATTAGCTTTTTTGTTATATGAATATCTTCCATACTTGGGCTGGGATCGCCACTAGGGTGATTGTGTACAAGTATCATAGATGAAGCAAAATGATTGATAGCACAGCGAAAAACTTCACGAGGGTGAACTATAGAAGCATTTAAGCTTCCTATAGAAATATCTGGAAAAGCAATGATTTGATTTTTAGTATCTAAAAGTAAAATGGCAAAGTGTTCTTTTTTCTCATAACGAAGTCTAGGCATTACATAATTTACTACATCTAAAGGTCTTTTTATCGCCAATTTTTGTGCAGAAGGTTTTTTAGCTAGACGCAAACCTAATTCAATAGCAGCTAACAGCGTAGTAACTTTAGCAAGCCCTAAACCTTTTATAGAAATCAATTCTTTTGGTGAAGAATTCACAAGAGAAGCCAAGCCATCTTCTTTATATTTAGCTAAAATTTCTTGAGATAATTCAAATACAGATTTTTTTCGTGTACCAGAATGTAATAATATAGCTAATAATTCAACATTGCTTAAAGCTTTGGCTCCAAGAGTTAAAAGTTTTTCGCGGGGTCGTTCTTCATCAGGTAAATCTTTGATACTTGTGCTCATAAATCAACATCAGCTTTTTTACATAAATTATATAAACAATTTAAAGGTAAACCTACTACATTAAAATAACAGCCATTGATTTTTTCAATAAAAATAGAAGCTAATCCTTGAATAGCATAAGCTCCTGCTTTATCTTGTGGTTCTTTTGTTTTAATATAATTTAAAATTTCCTCATCAGATAAATTTTTCATGGTAACATCAGTAGTGCAAACATCAGAAAATATTTTTCCATTTTTTATCAATGCAATACCAGTGTAAACTTGATGTGTTTTTCCTGAAAGATTTTTGAGCATACAAAAAGCATCATTATCATTTTTAGGTTTACCATAAATTTTGTTGTCTAAGGCAACTACAGTGTCGGAACCTAAAATTATTTCATCTTTATGATGGTTATCAACGCTGGCTTTTGCTTTTAAAATAGCATTTTGCATGACTAATTTTTGTGGATTGGGTTCATCGCAAAAAGTGAGTTCTTCACAACTGCTAGGACGACAAACGAATTTGCAACCGATTTGTGATAATAACTCTTTACGACGCGGTGAAGATGAAGCTAAGACTAACATAAAAAATCCCTTCTATAAATAATTTTGTTTATTAATATGCTTTTACATATGAATACTAATCATACGATATAAGATAACTATTGTATTAGGATTTATATAAAAATAAAAAATAGCATATTATGAATGGTTAAGTTCATTATAGCAGAGAACATAAAGCTTTTCATCTAATTTTACTAAATTTTAATTTTGCATAATATCAAAATCAAACTGTATAAATATTCTGATTATCTATAATATTGGCTTGACTGAAACACAACCTCAATGGTATAATTCTGGATATAACTTGCAAATTTTGGAAATCGTTGTTATTTTCACAGAGGAGATAGTGCGATGGAGATAAATAATAGTAAAGAATTAGAAGAAAAAATTAAATGTCTAGATAAAATGACTGATGAAGAAATTGTAATGCAAATAAAAGAAAAGCATGATGATGTCGCACTAGATTATATAATAAAAAAATATCGCAATTTAGTTAGAGTAAAGGCAAGAGCGTATTTTTTAATTGGTGCTGATAGAGAAGATATCATTCAAGAAGGCATGATAGGACTATATAAAGGCGTCCGAGATTTTCGCAGTGATAAATTATCTTCATTTAGAGCATTTGCCGAAATGTGTATTACACGACAGATTATAACGGCAGTAAAGACAGCTACAAGACAAAAACATATACCATTAAATTCATATGTATCGCTAAATAAACCAATTTATGATGAAGAATCAGACCGTACCTTGCTAGATATAATTTCTGGCTCTGTTGTTATTGACCCTGAAGAGATGATGATTCATCGTGAAGAATTCTTAGATATTGAAGATAAGATGGAAAAATTATTAAGTGATTTAGAATGGAAAGTCTTAATTGCATATCTTGATGGTAAATCTTATCAAGAAATTGCTGTAGAATTACATAGACATGTAAAATCAATTGATAATGCGCTACAAAGAGTAAAGAGAAAACTAGAAAAATATGTAGACGGTCATGGTAACATAGACATAAAAGGTAGTATGAGTGATTTTGGTTCTGTAGGTAAATATTTAAGAGATATGTATTAATTAAAAAGCTGTAATTTTTAAGTTTTTATGCTTAAAAATTACAGCTTTTTTTAAATGTATTCGCCAATGAAAACTTTATCACAATCGTCAGTATCAGTTAATTTTACTGCAATAGTTTCTTTTGTAGCAGTAGGAACATTTTTACCTACATAGTCAGCACGAATAGGTAATTCACGATGTCCTCTGTCGATTAAAACAGCTAATTGAATTTTTTTAGGTCTGCCTAAATCAATTAGAGCATCTAAGGCAGCACGGATAGTTCTACCTGTGTATAAAACATCATCTACTAAAACAAGAGTTTTATTAGTGATATCTTCATCAATATGAGTTTCTTGAATTAGTGGCTGATAAGACATATGAGCTAAGTCATCACGATATAAAGTGATATCTAAAACGCCGATAGGAATATGAACACCTTCGATATTTTCGATAATAGAAGATAATCTTTCAGCTAAAGGCACACCACGTTTTCTAATGCCAACAATGATGACATCTTTAGTGCCTTTATTTTTTTCGATTATTTCATGTGCTATACGAGTCAAAGCACGTTCGATGGCTTTACCGTCCATGACAACAGTTTTTTCAATTAGTTTAGCCATTATTAATCACATCCTTAAATAAACTTCATGATATTGATGATTTAGATAAAAGTTTAAATGGTTTGACGAAAATATTTTAATAAGTTTTCCATATCTTCAGGAATTGGTGCAGTAAATGTCATTTCTTCTTTTGTGCGTGGGTGAATGATTTTTAAATTTAAAGAATGAAGTGCTTGTCCTTCGATATTGAATTTATTTTTACTATTGCAATATTTAGGGTCACCGATAAGTGGGTGTCCGATATATGCCATGTGAACACGAATTTGATGTGTTCTACCTGTCAATAATCGACATTGTACGAAAGTACAATTTTTATAGCGTTCTAGTACATGAAAAACAGTAGTTGCTGGTTTTCCACCATTTGTTACAACTGCCATTTTTTTACGGTCAATAGGGTGGCGACCGATATTACCATTGATAATACCTTTTTCTTCTGTGATATTACCATGAACTAAAGCTACATATTCTTTAATAGCTGTTTTACTGCCTATTTGTAAGGCTAAGTCATTATGAGCAAAATCATTTTTAGCAACAACCATAACGCCAGAAGTATCTTTATCTAGGCGATGAACAATACCAGGGCGAATTTTGCCATTGATACCGGATAATTCATCATGACAATGATAAAGTAAAGCATTTACTAAAGTTCCACTGTAAACTCCAGCGGCAGGATGAACTACCATACCACGAGCTTTATTGATGACGATAATATCGTTATCTTCATAGAGAATATCAAGTGGAATGTTTTCTGGTTTTACTTCTATTTCTGTAGGTGGTTCAAACACCATAGTGATTTGGTCATTAGCTTTTAATTTATAATTAGCACGTTTTACTTCATTGTTGACAGTTATAGCACCATCAGTAATCATTTTTTGAATGCTAGCACGAGATGGATTATCTTCTTGACCGGCAAGAAAAACATCTAATCTAGTGCCTATTTCATCAGAGATTGTATATGTTTTTATCATGAGTTTGTTCCTTTATCTGTAATAAATAATAGTTCGTAAATGATGATGATACAGCCACAAACAATAGCAATATCGGCAAGATTGAAAATAGGCCAAATGCGAAAATCGATATAATCGACTACTTTACCGATGAATATACGGTCAATCATATTGCCAATAGCGCCACTGAAAAGCATAGCTATACCTAACTGAAATAATTTATTTAGTTTTATGATTTTAGAATAAAAATAAACGATAGCGAATATCAAAATTACAGCGATAAAGATAAAAAAGAAACGCTGATGTTCTAAAATACCAAAGGCTGCACCTGGATTTAAAATATAAGTGAGATGCAATAAATGAGGAATAACAGGAATAGACTCACCTAGAAACATATTGTTTACAATTAAATATTTGATTAATTGGTCTAAGACGATGATTAAAATAACAAAAGAGGATAAAAAAAACACAAATAAGTCTCCCATTTTTAAAGATAACGTTTTAATAAAACAACAGTACGTCCTTTTTTTGTAGTTCCACGAACTTCAGCTACTTCTAGGCGACCACGTCCACGAATGGAAATGATATCACCTTGTTTTACCATTTGGGAGGCACTTTTCACAGTTTGCCAATTTAATTTGAGTTTTTCAGCATCGATCATAGAAGACATTTTACTGCGAGAAGCTCCAAATCCAGAAGCTGCGATAGAATCAATACGTAAAGAGGCTACAGTGGAAGTTATTTCTTTGCAACGTTCTTCACGAGGAGCGATAGTTCCAAGGTTATCTAATTCACAACTAACTTTAGCTGAACTGATTTGTGTTAAATTTTGTAAGATGAAATCAGCCATTTTAGTAGTGCAAATAATTTTTACCATACCTAAAGTTATCAATAAATCACCTATTTGCTCACGTTTGATGCCAAGTCCCATGAGAGCACCTAAGACATCACGATGCGAAAGACGATAGAATTTATCGTTCCATGTAGCTTTAACAACAGAGATATTATAAGAAGGTTTTCCCATAAAATCTTCATGTACAAAGTTGGCACATTGTCTTTCTGCACCGATATATCCGCCAAAGAAATTAACAGATATACCATCATAGTGAGCGACTACAGTTTCAGCTATTTCACAGCCATAAGGGTCAAGAAAATCTGTAGCACGGAATTTTTTTGTTTTGTTTACAGCTTCTACTGCGTCTATTAATTTTATAACAATTTCTTCGCCTTCAGTTCCTTTATAAAAGCGAATAATCTTTTCACGGTCTGCCATTATAAAAAAATCAATCCTTTTTATTTATTCTTCCCAAGGCATAGTTGTTGAAGAAGATGGTTTTTTCAATTCTTCAGTGAAATTAACACTAACATTATTTGGGGCACACATAAATACATTTTTACCAACTTTTTTAATATCGCCGGATAAAGCGTAAGTAGTACCACTGATAAAATCAATAATGCGTTTAGCAATATCGCTACTAGTGTTTTCAAAGTTTACTACAACTGGTTTGTGGTTACGAATATGGTCAGCTACTTGCTGAGCATCATCAAAAGAAACTGGCTCAATTACCATTACTTTTAATTGGTTGTTTTTAGCTTTATTTTTAAAATCTACAACATTATCAGGATTTTGATAAGTTGTTGCTTGTAAATCACTATCATCAGTGTTATCTACTTCTTCAATATATTCTTCAGATTCAGGATTTTGTCCCATCTTATTGCGGATTTTGTCGACAATTTTCATAATATATATTTCTCCTTAATATTGACGTGGGCCGAAGATACCTGTGCCAACACGAACGATATTAGCACCTTCTTCAATAGCTATTTGGTAATCATGTGTCATGCCCATAGATAGATATTTTATTTCTGATGTAGCAAATGTTTTAGCTTGAACTTTTTTAAAGAGTTTAAACATTTGAGCAAACATAGGACGAACATCTTCTAAATTATCTACTTTTGGTGCAATAAACATTAGCCCCATAAGTTTTAAATTGCTTAATATATCAATTTTCGCTAAAAGCACGCCTAATTCCTCTAAATAAACCCCAGTTTTTGAAGCTTCTTTGACTAAATTAACTTGTACTAATACTTGTTGAACTTTGTCGATTTTTTGTGCTTCTTTATTTAGAGCTTCAGCTAATTTGATACTATCTACTGATTCAATCATATCAAATAGTTTTACAGCATATTTAGCTTTATTGGTCTGTAAATGACCAATTAAATGCCATGTTACATCACGATTTAAAGTTTCATGTTTTTGCAAGGCTTCTTGTACTCGATTTTCACCGATTACATTAGCACCAGCATCAATAGCTTCTTGCATAGAAGTTACATCATGATTTTTAGTTACTGCTACTAATAAAACATCTTCACTAGCAGCATTATGTCTTTTTGCTATACTTTCTTTAATATGTTCTTGAACAGTTTTTAAATTTTCTTTAATCATAGAAATTCATCCCCTGAAAATCTTATAATCTATTTAATAATATAATAATTTATGAAAATTATCCATACTTTAGGCAAAATTATTTATCTAAGTGAAATAATCGAAGCTATTCTACCTGTTTTGCCATTATCTGCACGATAAGAGAAAAATACATCTTTGTTACAAGCAGTGCAAGTATTAGCCATATCAATATTATCAGCTAGAACTCCTGCTCTTTGTAAGATAATAGCATTTGCTTGCCAAAGATCTAAATGATATTTTTTACTATCTTGATTAAAATGCAAGATTTTATCGCTATCATTTTGGAAGACTTCATTAAATTTTGCAACTACCTCATCACCTATTTCATAACAACATGCTCCAATAGATGGACCTATGGAAGCTAGGCAATCACTAGGATTAGTGTGATAATGTTTAGTCATTTCTGCTACTGTATGCTTGGCAATTTCGCTTACAGTGCCACGCCAACCACCATGAGCTACACCAATAGCATTATTTTTAGGGTCATAAATCATAATAGGTGTGCAATCTGCAAAAAATAAAGTGAGTGGTACATTTTTTAGATTGGTAATTAGCGCATCTGTATCGTCGATGGAATTTGCAAAAGAAATAGCACCACTACCGATATTTTCTTCAGTGATACAAGCTACTTTATTGCCATGAACTTGCTTACAAGTAGTCATTTTATGACTATCTAAATTTAAACCTTTACAAAATAATTGGCGATTAGCGATGACATCATCTGGATTATCATTTACATGTAAAGCTAAATTTAAGCCATCAAATGGTGCTTTACTATGACCGTTAAATCTAGTAGATATGGCATGAATTACTTTATCTTGAGGAAAAATAGAAAATTGTCCATACCATAAATTATTTTGAGCGTGAATTAATTTGAACAAAAATATCAACTCCTAAATATACATAAAGGATAAAAGATAATAAATATGGATTATTTGCAGACACCACAACGCTTGCAACCATCAAAGCACTGTATAGTGTGTTTTTCTTGAAGTGCTGTTTGCAATTCTTTCCATAAATAATCTTTAGTAAAGCCCATATCTAAGCTATCCCAAGGAAGTAATTCTTCTTTATCAAAATTGCGATATAAATAATCATCAGCATTGATTTTGAAAGTTTTTAAGGCACGTTTAAACGCTTTGCTACCGCCATTTAAATGAGCTTCATAAATTACTTGAGAAATTTTTCTATCTCCTCTAGCTAATATGCCTTGGATAAATGATTCTTTGGTGGATTCAAATTGAACTTCGATATTTTTATATTTTTTTAGTTCAGATTTTATATATTTAAAATATTTTTCCGTTTGTTTTAAATCTGCCATAGCACTCCATTGAAATGGTGTGCATGGTTTGGCGATAAATGGATTGATACTCAAGGTTAAAGTTCCTTTAGAACCAAGTTTTTCCATATATTGTTTTAAGCGAATAGTCATATCAACAATGGCTTTAATATCATTTTCATCTTCATTAGGAAGACCTACCATGATATATAAGCGATAATTTTTAACGCCAGCATTTATACCCATAGAGATGGATTTAAAGAGATGTTCTTCTTCGATGCCTTTATTGATGATATGACGGATTTTTTCACTGCCTGCTTCAGGTGCTAGAGTCAATGTTCTTTGTCCACTTTGAGCAAGAGCATCTACTAATTCTTGTGTTACGGAGTCAGCACGAAAAGAAGCAACAGACATAGGCATATCTTGACTGCGAATATGTGAGCAAAGTTCATTGATTTGCGGATAATCAGATATTGCAGGGCCCATTAGACCTACTTTTTTATTCAGATTTTTTGCCTGCGGTAAATATGATAATAATTTATCTAAACTGCGATGGCGAGGTTTTCTAAAGCAATATCCTGCCATGCAAAAACGACAATGACGACCACAGCCACGAGATGTTTCGATTAGAAATAAATTGAATTCTGTATTTTCTGTAGTGATGACAGTTTTACCATCATAAGCATCTAAATCTCTTATCCATTGACGAGAGACTTTTTGAGGAACATTATTATTTGTTTTGATGGCGGAAAGTTTATTATTTTCATCATATATATGGTCATAAAAACAAGGTACATAGACACCTGGCACTTGAGCGAGTTTAAATAATAATTCTTTGCGGGATAAATTTTCATTAGATGGATCATTATATACATCTAAGAAATTATTAATAGTTTCTTCACCTTCGCCAATGATGAAAGCATCAATAAATAATGAGAGTGGTTCAGGATTAAATGTAGCACAAGGACCGCCAGCGATGACAATTGGGTCTTTTTCTGTGCGTTCGTTAGCTAATAATTTTACTTTACCTAAAGAGAGCATTTGTAAAATATTGAAATAGTCCATTTCAAAAGAAATAGTAAAGCCAATTAAAGCAAAATCATGAAGTGGTGTTTGTGTTTCCATACTCATAAGCGGAGTATGAGTGCGTGTATAATCATCTATTAAATTTTTATCAGGCAAAAAGAAACGTTCACAAGCACTGTCATTGCGGTTGTTTATTTGGTCATAAATTATATGAAAACCTAGATTAGACATACCAACAAAATAAGAATTTGGATAAGCTAGGGCAAATCGTTTGCGAAAGCCACCAGGAAAGATTTTATATCCTTGTTCTTGTTTGAGCATTTCTTGTAATTGTTGTTTTAATTTCCAATTCAAAGTGGGCGTATTCTCCTTTATTTTATAGTTAAATTTATGATAATAAATAAGAAAAAAGCTCACAAAAGTGAGCTTGAATAAATTTATTTTAGTTTATCTTTATTCATAGAATTAAGATTTTCTAATTCTTGCTTGAAATTATCGATATCTGAGAATTTACGATAAACAGAAGCAAAACGAATATAGGCAACTTTATCGAAAGTCTTGAGATGTTTCATGACGATTTCACCAATAATCTTGCTGGGAATTTCATGTTTCATCGTATTGCAGATTTCGCGTTCAATATCATCAGCTAATTTGATGATTTTTTCAGTAGGTATATCTCGTTTATAACAAGAGCGAATAATACCTTGGAGAATTTTTTCTTTAGCGAATACAGCACGACTACCATCATTTTTTATGACCATTAAAGGTACTTTTTCTACAGTTTCATAAGTGGTAAATCTTTTTCCGCAAACTGTACATTCGCGGCGTCGTCTTATAGAATTACCATCATCAGTAGTACGGGAATCTACTACACGGCTGTCGGGAGCTGCACAGAATGGGCATTTCATAATATCACCTCTAAGTAAGTCTGTAAATTTTTAATTATTTTGCTTGTTGCTGAGTAGCATTTTGAGCATTGGCAGCAGGTGCGTTTTGTGCATTATTAGCAGGAGCTGGATTTTGTGGTTGAGCTGTAGCTGGTTGCTGATTTTGAGCATTTTGTGCATTTGGAGCAACGAAGGACTTAGTTACAACAGCACCTATATCACCTAATTTGCCAACTGGTTGATTGTTGAATGTAATATCAATAGCACCAGCATTACCTACAGTAATATCTATTTGATTATTACCTTTCCAATTTAAATTGCTACCTTTTTTTACAGTTTCAGAAAGAACAACGTTACCATCAACTTTTACTTCAGTCCAACAATCTTCATTGAATACAGCTGTTACTTCAGCGCCATTTACAACTGGAGCTGGAGCAGGTTGTTGAGCTTGTTGCTCTGGTTGTTGTGTAGATTCCTGCTGTGTAGTATGTACAGGAGCTTTAGTATCAGAAGTATCTTGGCTAGATAAAAAGAATACTGCACCGCCGATTATAACAATTAAGATGATAATAACGAGAAAAATATTTTTTTTGCTATTGGATTTAGTTGGTTGCAAATATGCTTGATTGCTAGCAAAAGAGTCTATTTTAGGAATGTTTTTTTCTTTAGTTGGTTCAGCAGTTTTTTCAGTTATTTTTTCTTCAACTTTTGGAGGTTGAGCAGGAGAAACAGGTTGTTCTTGAACTTGATTAGTTGGTTCTACTTCTTTTTCAGAGGTAGACGCATTTTTTTCTTTTTTGTATTGCTCAATAAGTTCTAGGCTGTTTAAACCTAAAAATTTACCATATGTTTTGATAAAACCTTTTAAAAATACTTCACCTGGAAGCTTATCATAATCACCATCTTCAATGGACTTTATATATAATTTACGTATATTAGTACCTTGTTCTACATCTTCTAATGATAATTTCTTTTGTTCACGTGTTTCACGTAATAAATCACCTAACATCATGGTTCTCCTTCTCTAAGTGTAATTTAATTATAAACATTATACAATAAGCTTGTTTATAAATAAAGTTCTTCTTTACGAATATATTGCTGAACTTGTTCTGTAGTTATATATTGTATAGAATATCCTTTTTTTATACGTTGTCTAATATCTGTAGAAGATATTTCAAGTTCAGGTGTTTCTAGAAGTGTTATATTGAAGTTTTTAAAATGTTGTTGAATGGTAGTTAAATCTAAAGTATAGCTTGGTCGTTTTGTAGCAATGAATTTGCAACTTGCAAGCAGTTCATCAATTTTATGCCATGTAGGTAAATCGTTGATACAATCAGCACCGATAATAAAATAAAAATCAGTATCTTCACCATAGATAGTTTTAAGCGCTTTTATCGTATCTATGGTATATGATGGACCAGAACGTTCCATCTCAATAGAAGATACTTCAAAATGAGGATTGGAGCAAGTTGCAAGTAATGTCATATTAAAACGATGTTTAGCCGAGGTCATTACACTGTGTTTATGAGGGGGATTAGCTGAAGGAATGAAGATAACTTTATCTAGTTTAAATTCATCCCAAACAGCTTCCGCTATCATTAAATGTCCGACGTGAATTGGGTCGAATGTACCACCCATAATACCTATTTTTTTCATGATAAATATCTCCAAACTTTAATAGTTTTAATAGAAAATATATATTAAAATAAGGGAAAAAATTATAGATAAAAATATAAATAAGAAAAAAGCACGACTATAATCTAAAATATCATGATGACCTTTTGGAGTGGAATAATATTGTTTTAATAATTTTAGACAATTAGATAAATATTTAAACATTAACGAATTTGACCTTCACCATAAATTAAATATTTCATGGTAGTTAAAGCTTCTAGTCCCATTGGTCCACGTGCATGGAGTTTTTGTGTACTAATGCCGATTTCTGCACCAAAACCAAATTCATTTCCATCAGTGAAACGTGTAGAAGCATTTACATATACAGCAGAAGCATCTACTAATTTTTGGAATTTCAAAGCGTTATTATAATTAGTTGTGATGATGGCTTCAGAATGACCACTACCATAAGTATTGATATGAGAAATAGCCTCATCAATATTTTCAACTATTTTTATAGAAATGATTAAATCTCCATATTCAGTAGACCAATCTTCTTTGGTAGCTGTTTTTAATTCAGGGCAAATAGCCAAACATTTTTCACAGCCACGAATTTCAACTTTAGCCTCTGATAATTTTTGACAAATCATAGGAAGATATTCGTTGGCAATTTTTTGGTCAATTAAAACTGTTTCTATAGCGTTGCAGACTGCAGGACGAGAAGTCTTAGCATTGAGAATGATTTTTGTAGCTAATTCTAAATCAGCAAATTCATCAACAAATACATGACAAATACCTACACCAGTTTCAATTACAGGAACAGAACTATTTTCAACTACACGTTTTATTAAGCCAGCGCCACCACGTGGAATGATTACATCAACATATTTATTTAAACGCATCATCACATCTACAGCCTCATGTTCTGTTATGCTGACAAATTGAATAGCTCCATGAGGAATACCTGCACTATAAGCAGCTTCAGCTAAGATGGAAGCTAAGATTTTATTTGAATGAATAGCTTCTGAACCGCCACGTAAAATCACAGCATTACCAGATTTTAGGCAAAGTCCTATAGCATCAGCTGTAACATTTGGACGAGCTTCATAAACTATGCCAACAAGACCAAGTGGTACACGAATACAGCGAATATCTAAGCCATTAGGACGACGGCAAGACATGATGCCATTACCAACAGGGTCGTTTAAATTAGCAATTTGACGAAGACCATTAGCCATTTGAGCAATTCGTTCTGTAGTCAAAAGCAATCTATCTAGCAAAGAAGCAGATAAGCCTTTTTGGCGACCATTTTCCATATCGATATTATTTTCTTCTAAAATAATCGGAGTTTTTACTTCTAAAGCATGTGCCATAGTGAGCAATGCTTTATTTTTTTCTAACGAAGATAATGTAGCCAATTTTTGAGAGGCTTTTTTTGCCATCATTGCTTGATTAGTAATGATTTCTTTTATATCTATTTGTGCATTTGAACTCATATAATCACCTTTTTTTAATTAGACCATAATAACCATATTATCACGATGAACAGCTTCATCAAATATTGGTGAATTGTCCAATAAAATATTTTTAAATTCGTCGGAGTGTAAACCTTTTAATTTTTGTAGCGTTTGAGAACTATAATTTACACTGCCACGAGCAATTTCACGACTAGATTGAGATAAAATACGTACAGTATTTCCCTGTTTAAATTCACCTGCTATAGCTAAAATGCCTACAGCTAGTAAACTAGAACCAGAAAGCACAGCTTTTTCACAGCCTTCGTCAACAATGATATCGCCAGCTATTTGTTTGCCAAAAGCAAGCCAAGATTTGCGTTGTTTAAGATGAGTTTCTTTAGCAGGGAAGATAGTGCCTAGCTCTTCACCTTTTAATAAACGACGTAAAACATCATGTTCTGAACCTGAGGCGATGACCATTGTACAGCCGGAATTAATAGTTATTTTAGCCGCTTTGATTTTAGTACTCATTCCGCCTGTTCCCATAGATGTACCAGCACCACCAGCCATATTTTCAATTTCAGGAGTGATATGTGGTACTTCATGGAGAAGTTTTGCGTTTTTATCTTTGCTTGGATTAGCAGTATATAATCCATCAATATCGGATAAAATTATTAAAGCGTCAGCATCTACTAAAGTTGCAACAGTTGCAGATAAAGTGTCATTATCGCCAATTTTTAATTCATCAACAGCAACAGCATCATTTTCATTGATGATAGGAATTACCCCCATGGATAATAAAGCCATCAAAGCGTTGCGTGAATTTATATATTGAGAATATTGACGAGAATTTTCTTTAGTCAATAAAACTTGAGCTACTATTTGGTCATATTCTGCAAATAATTTTTCATATATATGCATCAATATTCCTTGACCTACAGCAGCCATCGCTTGTTTTTCGGGAATACTTGCTGGTCGAGTATTTTTCTTCATACGTTCAAGACCTGCACCTACAGCTCCTGAAGAAACGAGAATTATTTCTTTTCCTTGATTAGCTAAATCGGAAAGTTCACGTACTAGATGTTCTATTCTTGAGATATTTAATTTTCCTGTATCATAATTTAAAGTACTAGTGCCGACTTTGATTACAATACGTTTGGCTTTAGTTAATTCTTGACGAGGTAACATAATCTTTACTCATTTCATTATTTATATTTTTATTTGTTAAATTATATTATTTAGGAAGTTCGATTTTTGGTTTTTTGAAATTGCGACGCCATAAAAGACCGTTACGACCAATGACTTGAACTAAATCACAATTAGTGCGTTCTGCTAAAGTAGTGATAGCAACTTCAATATCTTCTGGGCAGTTTTGAAGAACACGAACCTTGATGAGTTCACGTTTTTCAATAGCTTCATCAGCACTGTTTACAACAGCAGGAGTGATGCCTTCTTTGCCGATTGGAACGATTGGCTCTAATGTCATACCTAAAGAGCGTAAAAATCTTTTTTGTTTACCTGTGAGTGTGTTTTTTATCAATGAAAAATCCTCCTATAAATAAGTTTTAAAATTAAATAATTTTTTAGTGGGTATAATTAAGTTTTTACCTAATTAAAATACCCACTAAAATAAAAATTCTTTATGTGATTTGCTAATTTAGAAATTTAAATTAAAACAATAGCGATATATTATTGTCTATATTCAAATTCCATTTCACCAATATATACAGTATCGCCTTCTTTAATACCTTTAGCGCGAAGTTTTTCATCGATACCTTTTAATCTCCAAATATATTGGAAACGACGAATTGCTTCATCATTGCCAAAGTTAGTCATGGCAACGAGTTTTTCTAAAGATTTACCAGAAACGATAAAGCCTTGACCTGTCATATCACGTTTGATAGTGATATCATCAGCGTCATCTTCTTGAGCATTGTAAATTTTTTCTGCATTATCTTCTTCATCTACTTCTTCAACATAATCTTGAAGCATTTGATATACATAACGCATTAAATCTTGAAGACCTTCTTTAGTTGCTGCAGATACAGGGAAAACTTTTAAGCCTTCTTTTTCAGCCATTTCTTGAATTCGAGCTAAGTTTTCACTAGCTTGTGGTAAATCAAGTTTATTAGCTGCGATTACTTGACTGCGTTTAGCAAGTTTTGGGCTGTATAAAGATAATTCTTTATTTATTTTGTAGAAGTCTTCTACAGGGTCGCGTCCTTCAATGCCAGAAGCATCTAAAACGTGAATGATAACTTTTGTGCGTTCAATATGACGTAAGAAATCATGACCAAGACCAACGCCTTCAGAAGCTCCTTCGATAAGACCTGGAATATCAGCCATTACAAAGTTTTGAGCATCTCCAAGACTTACTACACCTAAAACTGGAGTTATAGTAGTGAAGTGATAATCGGCAATTTCAGGGCGAGCTGCTGATACACTTGCGATGATACTAGATTTACCAACACTTGGATAGCCTACTAAGCCGACATCAGCTAATAATTTCAATTCTAAAAGAAGTGTTCTACCTTCACCAGGTTCACCGAGTTCAGCAAATGTAGGAGCACGATTAGCACTAGTGGCGAATTTAGCATTTCCACGACCACCGCGACCGCCTTTAGCAACGATTGCTTCATCACCTTCATTTACGAGGTCAGCTAAAACTTCACCTGTTTCAGCATCTTTGACTAAAGTACCAGCTGGCACTTTGATAATGCATTGAGGTGCATTTTTACCATATTGATTTTTTATATCACCATTGCCACCGTTTTTACCAACGAATTTGCGATGATAACGGAAATCTAAAAGTGTATTCATATTGCGGTCAACTTTTAAAATGACGTCAGCACCACGACCGCCATCACCGCCACTTGGTCCACCTTTAGGTATGAATTTTTCACGGCGAAAAGCAGATTTTCCGTGTCCACCATCGCCTGCTTTTACAATAATTTTTGTTCTGTCAATAAATTGCATTTTTTCCTACCTTATTAAAATAAAATTAATATTAAATTACCAAAAAATATTCTATGGCACTAAACATACCAAAAAAATAATAATTTGTAAAGAGTATAGCAAATTTGTAGTATAATATAAATAGGATAGGTTTTGCAAGTATAATTGATAGATATTTCATTGATGTATATAATTCTTTATGCTAAAATATATATTTGTGAATTATGGACTTTATCATAAAAAGTTATAAAAAAGGAGAGTTTCTCTTGGAGTTTCGTAAAGCAGATATATTAGGAGTGAGAGTCGCAGCTTTGACCATGGGTGAAGCTGTGAAAACAGCTGAAGCTTTTATGGACAGTGAAAAACCGCATTTGATAGCAACTGCTAATGCAGAGATGATTATGCGAGCAACACATGATACTGAATTGAAAGAAATTTTAAACACTGCTGATTTAGTAGTTCCCGATGGTGCAGGTACAGTTTGGGCTTCTAATTATTTAGGAGTGCAAATGCCAGAGAGGGTAGCAGGTTTTGATTTAGTACAAGCTTTATTTGCTAATGCTCCTGCGAAAAAAAGACGGATATTTTTCTTTGGTTCTGCTCCAGGTGTAGCAGAAAAAGCAAAAGCAAAAGCAGAAAAAGATTATCCAGGTATTCAAATAGTAGGAACACGAGATGGATTTTTTACAGCTGAAGATGAGGCTGAAATAATTGCTCAGATAAAAGAAGCTAAGCCAGATTTATTATTGGCAGCTTTGGGCGTGCCAAAACAAGAAAAATGGCTAAAGGCGCATATGCAGGAATTGAATTGTCCACTATGCATAGGCGTAGGTGGTACATTTGATGTTATGGCAGGTGTTATGAAAAGAGCACCACTTTGGATGCAAAAAGCCAAATTAGAATGGTTATTTAGGGGTATGCTACAGCCAAAACGCATAGGCAGATTGATGGCTTTGCCACGATTTGTAATGGCGGTGAAAGCTTCTAAAAAATAATAAATAATTAACTAAATAAATATATAAAATATAAATAGTATAGATAGACAAACATTTTAGGATAGCATATAATGTTTTTAAGGGTTTTTAGTAATTTTTCAATTTTTCATAGGAGGGGTTGGAGTGTTAAGATTGCCCATTGTTAAAGAAGGGTTTCCGTTTATTGGTATTGGTGTAGTAATTACCTTTCTTTTGGGTTATTTTGTGCATCCTGTAGTTGCTGTTTTTCCTGCGGTATTAACGTTATTTTTTACGTATTTTTTTCGCAATCCACGTCGCAATATTCCACAGGGAAAAGATATTTTAGTATCTCCGGCAGATGGGACAGTGATGGAAGTATCAGATGTAGATAATGATGAGTTTATAAAAGCTCCAGGTCGAAAAGTAGTAATATTCTTATCAGTATTTAATGTACATGTAAATCGCAGCCCAATTGCAGGCGAAATAAAATGTCAGCAATATAGTTGTGGAAGATTTGACCCTGCATATAAAAAAGATGTAGGTTTTGAAAATGAACGTCATATGATAGGTATTGAAAATGAGGATTTGCGTATAACTGTAACGCAAATTGCAGGTATTTTAGCTCGCAGAATTGTTTCTTGGGTGACTTTAAATGATGGACTTTTTAAAGGCGAATTATACGGTATGATTCGCTTTGGTTCTTGCACAGAAGTTGTTGTACCAAAAAATGTAGAATTATTAGTAAAAAAAGGCGACAAAGTTGTCGGTGGAGAAACAATTATTGGGAGGATTAAAGAGTAATGAATTATAGAGTAATCATACCAAATCTGTTTACTTCTAGTAATTTAGTTTTTGGTATGTGTTCAATTATTTCCACATTTAATGGAAATATATTCTGGGGCGCTGTATTCATCTTATTGGCATTAGTAGCTGATGGTTTAGATGGTAGAACAGCTCGTTTTTTTGGTGTTAGCAGTGAAATGGGTAAAGAGATGGACTCTTTATGCGATTGTGTTTCCTTTGGTGCAGCACCAGGATTTTTAGCATATAGTTTTGTTATGTATGAATTTAGTTATTTTGGTTGGATAGCTGTGATTTTTTACGCTGTGTGTGGCATGTGGCGATTAGCTCGTTTTAATGTAAATGCTTCCGTAATACATGGCTATTTTATGGGAGTACCTATTCCAACTGGCGGTTGCTTAATCGCCACATGGATTTTATTATCCACGCATTTAGGTATTACACCAGCTATGCAAATTGATACATTGGGATATTTTTTACCTATTTTAATTATGTTTGTAGGATATTTATTGGTTAGTACTTTTAAATATCCAGATTTTAAGGGCAAAGGCGAAAAAATTAGCAAAGTAGCATTAGGTATAATAGCTATTTTTGCTATTTGTGTATTGTATTTTGGTCGCGATGCTATAGGATATGCAATTTTGTTTGATATCTTTATATCTTATGCATTGTTAGGTATTTTAAATACTATATTTTCTTTAGGTCGTAACTAAAATAAATAACTAAAAGGGGATTTAAATGTATATTCTCGATTGGATTATGGTGCCAATTCAGATAATAATTTTCTTATTTACAGTTTATTATTTTTTAATAGGTGTAAATGGTCTGTGGCGCAAAAAGGAAAAGAAAATTTTAACACCACAAAAAACTTTTGCAGTAATTGTGGCAGCACATAATGAATCTGCAGTAATTGGTCAATTAGTGGATAACTTAAAAATGTTAGATTATCCAAAAGAACTATATGATATTTTTGTAATTGCTGATAACTGTACAGATAATACAGCTCAGATTGCACGCGATTGCGGAGCTATTGTTCATGAACGTTTTAATGATAAAGAACGTGGTAAAGGCTTTGCAATGGAATGGATGTTTGCTAGATTATTTGAAATGAAACGTAAATATGATGCAGTGGCAATCTTCGATGCAGATAATTTAGTAGATAAACGCTTCTTATTAGAGATGAATAATCGCTTATGTAAAGGGGATAAATTAGTACAAGGTTATCTTGATGCGAAAAATCCTTATGATACATGGGTTTCCGGAACTTTTGCGATTGCCTTTTGGGTTATTGACCATATTTGGCATTTAGCGAAAACAAATATTGGTTTATCTTCTGTACTTGGTGGTACAGGTATGTGTATTACAACAGACGTTTTGAAAAAACATGGTTGGGGTGCTACTTGCCTTGTTGAAGATATGGAATTTACCATGAAATCTTTAGCAGAAGGTATAAAAACAACATGGGCTCATGATGCGATTGTTTATGATGAAAAACCACTTACTTTTAAACAATCTTGGAACCAGCGTAAACGTTGGGCACAAGGTCAATTTGACGTGGCACATCGCTTTATTCCGAAGATGTTAAAAGAAGGTATTCGTCGTCGTGATATTCGTATTTTAGATGGTTGTTTACATTTATTACAGCCTCATTTCTTATTGATTTCCACATTCTTTGTCATCTTATCATATGTACAGATGGGATTAGGATATCCGTTATTTACAAATATATATCAATTTTTACCATCTAGTTTGCTAACTGTAATTACTATGGGGCAATATATTTTACCTATTATTATTTTGGCAAAGATACATGTTAAATGGAAAGCATGGTTTTACTTAATTTTATATCCAGTGTTTATTTATAGTTGGATCCCAATTGTATTTTTAGGATTTTTAGATAGAAATAAACATGAATGGTCACATACAAAACATACTCGTGCAGTTAGTTATGATGAATTGACTCGTTAATTTAAGAAAAGAACTATTAGATTAAACTAATAGTTCTTTTTTAGCTATATAAATAAATTATTATAAAATTTTTATAGTAGATAAATATATGGTATAATTTTTATATTAATTTTATTAATTATTAAGGAGGAAATTTTTTTGTTTGAATTAGTAGTAAATGGAGCTTTTGAAGCAGCTCATCGCTTAGTAGATTATCCTGGAAAATGCAACAGATTACATGGTCATAGCTGGACTGTAGAGATGTCTGTCAGTGGAGATAAATTAGATAATATTGGTATGGTTGCAGATTTTAAAGTATTAAAATCTATGTTAATGGAAGTATTAGATGCTATGGATCATCAATACTTAAATGAATTACCTCAATTTAAAGAATTAAATCCTACAGCAGAACATTTAGCTAAATATATTTATGAAACAATTGAAGCAAATGATTTATTTAAAACTAATTGTAAATTAAATTATATAAAAGTATGGGAATCACCAAAAGCAGCAGTTATATATAGAAAGGATGCTTAATTTGCAAGCAGGAGTATCAGAAATTTTTTCTTCTATTCAAGGCGAAGGAAAATATGTAGGTTGCAGACAATTATTTATTCGTCTTATTGGTTGCAATATGGATTGCCCTTATTGTGATACGGATAAATTGGCACATAGTAATTTAGTTCCATGTGTTTTAGAAAAATGTGAAGGATATGAAGGCGATTTAGAATTAAAAAATCCTTTGGATTTAAATGACATCATGCCTTATATCAATTATCGTTTACAACAGCCACATCATTCTATCAGTATTACTGGTGGAGAGCCGTTATTATATCCACAGATTATCTTAGAATTAGCTAAAAATCTAAAGCCATTATCTATACCATTATTTTTGGAAACAAATGGTACTTTGGTGAAACAATTAGCTCAAGTTATTGATGAAATAGATATAATCAGCATGGATATGAAATTGCCGAGCGATATTGGTAAAGCTTATTGGCAAGAGCATGAAGAATTTTTGAAATTGGCTAGTAAAAAAGATGTTTATGTAAAAATTGTAGTTTCCAATGAGTCTACAGTTGAAGATTTTGAAAAAGCATTATCCATCATAAAAAATATTGATGAAAATATTTTATTAGTTTTACAGCCAATTACACCATTAGGAGGATTGCATGAAGCTCCTCCAGAAAAAATGCTCAAATGGCAAACTAGAGCAATGCAAGTATTGAAAAATGTTAGAGTAATACCACAAACTCATAAAATGATGAACCAATTATAATATTGATGAGGTTTTTATGAAGATTTTATTAGTTAACGATGATGGCATAAAAGCCGAAGGCTTAAAAGCTATAGCTAAAGAGTTATCTTTAAAACATGAGGTTTTTATTGTAGCACCGATGACAGAGCAAAGCGGAATGTCGCAGGCTTTGACTATGGGTGTTCCTTTGCATGTAGAAACTGTGGATATGAAGATGAAAAATGTAACGGCTTATGCTGTGGAAGGAACACCAGCAGATTGTACTAAATTAGCTTTGGAATTTTTATTAAAAGAAAAACCAGACTTGATAATTTCAGGTATAAATAATGGAGCTAATTTAGGAACAGATGTGCTTTATTCGGGAACAGTAGGAGCGGCTTTAGAAGGATATAATCATAAAATATCTTCTATAGCCCTTTCTGTATCTAGTAAATCAAATGTATCATTTTCAACGATTGCAAAAGTAATGGCAGATAGGATTAGTTTTTTTTATAATACTGATAAATTATTTATGTATAATATAAACTTCCCTAAAAGCTTGAAAGATAATAAAATAAAATTTGTATTTACTAAACATGGGCGTCGTATTTATGAAAATGAATTTGATGCTGTGATTTTAGATGATGGCTCTATAGCGTATAAAATGCAAGGGCGAGCTAAAGATATAGGCAATGATGAATTTACAGATATTGAAGTTGTAAAAAATGGTTATATATCAGTTACGCCTTTACAGATAGAGCGTACTGATTTTAGTAAATTAGAAACTTTAAATAATTTAGGAGGAATTCTTAATGGAATCAATGATTAGAGATATTAAACTTGCACCATCAGGTCATGATAAAATTGCATGGGTAAAAAACTTTATGCCTGTACTTCGTTCTATAGATGAAGAGTATAGCAAAACAAAACCTTTTGCTGGTAAAAAAGTAGTTATCACTATGCACTTAGAAGCTAAAACTGCATATTTAGCTTTAGTATTTAAAAATGCAGGAGCAGAAGTTATCGCTACAGGCAGTAACCCACTTTCTACACAAGATGATGTTGTAGCTGCACTTGTTGAAGACGGCGTAACAGTATATTCTTGGTATAATTGCACAAATGAAGAATATGATATGTTCATTGATAAAGCATTAGATTGCAATCCAGATATGATTATTGATGATGGTGGCGATTTAGTAGCACGTATTCATAATGAACGTCCTGAATTAATTGATAGAATTATTGGCGGTAGCGAAGAAACTACAACAGGTGTTATTCGCTTAAAAGCTTTAGCTGAACAAGGAAAATTAAAATTCCCTATGATTGCAGCAAATGATGCATATTGTAAATATTTATTTGATAATCGCTATGGTACAGGTCAATCCACTTGGGATGGCATCATGCGTACCACAAATTTAGTAATTGCAGGCAAAACAGTAGTAATTGCTGGTTATGGCTGGTGTGGTAAAGGTGGAGCTATGCGTGCTAAAGGTCTTGGTGCGAATGTAGTTATCACTGAAGTTGACCCAATTAAAGCTATTGAAGCAGTATTTGATGGCTTTAGAGTAATGCCTATGGAAGAAGCTGCTAAAATTGGTGATATCTTCTTGACTCTTACAGGATGTGATAATGTCATCAATGAAAAACATTTTGCACTCATGAAAGATGGCGCAATGATGGCAAATTCTGGACATTTCGATGTGGAAATCAACAAAGTGGATTTACTCAAAAATTCTGTATCTCATCGTCCTGTTCGTAAAAATATTGAAGAATATGTACAAAAAGATGGACGCAAATTATATCTTTTAGCTGAAGGCCGTTTAGTTAACCTTGCAGCAGGTGATGGACATCCAGCAGAAATCATGGATTTATCCTTTGGTGTACAATTCTTCTCTGCACTTCATATTTTGAATCATCATCAAGAAATGGAAAATAAAGTATATTTAATGCCAGAAGAAATCAATACAAAAATTGCTCAAATTAAATTAAAAGCTCTTGGCGTAGAACTTGATGAATTGACAGAAGAACAAAAAGCATATTTAGCAAAAGCATAATTAAGAGGTTTAAATATGAATATTTTAATAAAAAATGCTAACGTTTTATTAGCTGATGGCAAAGTAAAAATTGCAGATATTGCAATTAAAGATAGCGAAATTTTAGCTGTAGAAAATATACCAGAAACATTTAAAGCAGAAAAAGTGATTGATGGTACAGATAAATTAGCAACAGCTGGTTTTGTTAATGCACATACACATGTATCCATGACTTTATTGCGTAGTTATGCTGATGATATGAAGCTTATGGATTGGTTAGAAAATAAAATATGGCCAATTGAAGCTAAAATGAAAAAAGAAGATATTTATTGGGGTGCTATGCTTGGTATCGCTGAAATGATAAAAAGTGGTACAACTACTTTTGCTGATATGTATGGCGATATGGACCAAGTAGCACAGGCTTGTATTGATACAGATATTAGAGCAGTGCTTTCCCGCGGTATTATTGGTGTAGCTCCAAATGGCAATCAAGCATTAGAAGAAAATAAAATCTTATTTAGAGATTTTAACAATGCTAATGATGGCAAAATAACAGTTATGTTTGGCCCTCATGCACCATATACTTGCCCTCCAGATTTTCTACAAAAAGTAGTGAAAGTTAGTGAAAAATATAATGGAGAAATTCATATTCATTTAGCAGAAACTAAAGGTGAAGTAGAAAATTGTTTAAAAGAATATGGCAAAACACCTATAGCTTTAATGGAAAAAGTAGGTATTTTAGACCGTGGCGTATTAGCTGCTCATTGTGTTCATTTAACAGATGAAGATATTCAAATTATGAAGAAATACAATGTACGTGTAGCGCATAATCCAGGAAGCAATATGAAACTTGCCAGCGGTGTTGCTCCAGTTCCACAATTATTAAAAGCAGGAGTTTGTGTAGGTTTAGGTACAGATGGAGCTTCTAGTAATAATAATCTTGATATGTTAGAAGAAATTAATTTAGCAACTTTACTGCATAAAGTAAATACTTTAGACCCATTAGCTGTGCCAGCTCTTGAAGGTGTAAAAATGGGAACAGAATACGGTGCTAAAGCTGTAGGATTAAATAATGTAGGCTTAATCAAAGAAGGATATAAAGCCGATATCGTTTTATTTGATATGTCTGCTCCACAATGTTATCCACGTCATGATTTAGTATCTTTATTAGCGTATAGCATGAATGGCTCAATGGTTGATACAGTATTAGTAGATGGTAAAGTTTTATTAGAAAATAGAGCTTTTACTATTATTGATGAAGAAAAAATTAAATATGAAGCTAATCGTTGTGCTATGAATTTAACATTGCGTTAAAATTTTTATAAATTATAAGTTAAATAACCATAGTTTATTGATTTGTGCTATACTAAAACCATAAATAAAAATAAATAATAAAATATTATTTAGTATTTAGATAATGAGATGTATGTTTTTGATTACAAACAAAGCTACTTTTTATTTGCAATTGGGATTATTCACCCCATTATCCAATATTGAAAGGAAGCTTTGTATTATGACAATTAAATATAATATTTGCGAAAAAAGACATGAAAAAAAGATGACTCAGAAACAATTAGCTATGAGAGCAGGTATTAGTACAGCTATGGTTAGCTTTATAGAAAATGATAAACGCCAACCAACTTTTTTAGTAATAGCGTCTATTGCAAAAGCTTTAAATGTAAAATTAGATGAATTAGTTGAGATAAAAGACAATTATCATTACTTTAGACAATAAGATATGAAAGAGAAAACAGCACCTTTTAAGGTGCTGTTTTTTGATAATAAAAAGGAGTTAGTTTTAAACTAACTCCTTTTGTTATTTGATTGATATATCTTTTATTATTTATCAAAGATATTTTTGAGAGCCTGTTTATTTACATCACGGTTTAACTGAGCAAGATAAGTAGTTAATTTGATGTGTTTTGGACAAGCTTCTACGCAGTTTTGGCTGTTACCGCAGCTAGTGATACCGCCTTTTTCCATAAGAGCATTAAGACGTTTTTCTTTGTCAAATTTACCATATGGATGTAAATTGAAGAGATAAGCTTGAACTGTTGGAGCAGGTCCGATGAAGTCAGACTGTGGACCAACGTTAGGGCAAGCTTCTAAGCAGCAACCACAAGTCATGCAGTGGGAAATTTCATATGCTGTAGCAGCAGTATATGGGTTTTGAATTGGAGCTTCACGATTTTCCCAGCTACCATCAACATTAATCCAACCTTGGATACGTTTGAGGCTTTCAAACATAACGCTACGGTCGATTAAGAGGTCACGGATTACAGGGAAAGTACGAGCTGGAGCAATGCGGATTGGTTGAGGAAGTTTGTCGATAAGAGAAGCACAAGCTTGACGTGCACGACCGTTAATAACCATCATACAAGCACCACATACTTTTTCTAAGCAGTTGCATTCCCAAACTACAGGAGTAGTTTTTTTGCCATCTTTAGTTACAGGGTTTTTCTGAATTTCCATTAAAGCTGCAACTACGTTAAGTGCAGGACGATAAGGAATTTCAAATTCTTCTGTGTAAGGTTTGCCAGTAGGGCTATCTTGACGTTCAATAATCAAATGAACAGTTTTTTTAGTATCTGCCATTATTTTTTGCCTCCTTTAGTAACATCATAACGACGTGGACGAGGTTTAACTAAGGAGTGATCAAAATCGATATAGCTGATTTCTGGTTCACAAGTTTCAGGGTTCATTCTAACAAGTGTAGTTTTTAAGAAATGCTCGTCATCACGGTTAGGGAATTCTGGTTTGAAGTGAGCACCACGGCTTTCATCACGCATACGAGCTGCTTTACAGATAGCAAGAGCGTAGATGATCATGTTGCGAAGCTGACGTACGAACATAGCTTCTTGGTTGGCCCAGCGACTAGTATCAGTAAGACCGATATGATCCCATTTTTTGAGGATTTTCTTAACTTCTTCATAGCAATATTCAAGGTCTTTGTTAATACGTTCAATTGTGCAGTAACGAAGCATGAGCTCGCCTAATTCCATATGGAGTTTATGAGCGTTAACGTCGCCTTTCATATTCATGATTTTTTCAAATTCATCAACAGTCTGTTGTTTTGCTGCAGCAAGTTCTGCATCAGTAAGAGCAGCACCATTATCTTCAGCAATAGTTTTACCTTCAATTGTCCAAGCGGAATCACCGTTAGCCCAACGAATAGCTTCTGGACCAGAAACAGTACCAGAGTGAGCAGCGGAAAGAAGGGAGTTAGCACCAAGACGGTTAGCACCATGGTACTGATAGTCACATTCGCCGGAAGCGAATAAACCAGGAATATTTGTTCTGTGTTTACGGTCTACCCAAATACCACCCATGGAATAGTGAACGGAAGGGAAGATCTGCATAGGAACTTTACGAGGGTCGTCACCAACGAATTCTTCGTAGATTTCCATGATACCAGCGAGTTTACGGTTTAAGTAATCTGCATCAATGTGGGAAAGATCGAGGTATACACGATTTTCGCCATTGATACCAAGACCCATGTGTACGCAAACTTGATAAATTTCACGAGCTGCGATATCACGAGGAACGAGGTTACCATAAGCTGGATATTTTTCTTCGAGGAAGTACCAAGGTTTGCCATCTTTGTAAGTCCAAACACGACCACCTTCACCACGAGCTGCTTCAGACATAAGACGGTTTTTATCTTCGCCTGGAATAGCTGTTGGGTGAATCTGAATGAATTCAACGTTACCTAGGTAAGCACCTTCTTGGTATACATCGGAAACAGCAGAACCGTTACAGATTGTAGAAGCTGTACATTTACCGAAAATAACACCAGGACCACCTGTTGCTAAGATAACTGCATCAGATGGGAAAGCTTCAATTTCCATGGAATTCATGTTCTGAGCAGTGATACCACGGCAGATGCCTTCTTTGTTTTTAATGATGTGAACGAATTCCCAGAATTCGTATTTTTTAACTTTGCCTTTTACTTCAAGTTTACGAACTTGTTCATCAAGAGCATATAAAAGCTGTTGACCAGTAGTAGCACCAGCGAAGCAAGTACGTTTATGTTTTGCACCACCGAAGTTACGAAGGTCAAGGTTACCTTCTGGTGTACGAGTGAAAGGAACACCCATGCGGTCGAACATTTTAATAAGTTTTGGAGCGTTTTCGCACATACCTTTAACTGCTAATTGGTCAGCAAGGAAGTCGCCACCATAAATTGTATCATCGATATGATCCCAAACAGTATCATGTTCACCTTTGGAATCCATACAAGCATTAATACCACCCTGTGCACAGAGGGAGTGGGAACGTTTTACTGGGCAATAAGAGAATAAGTCTACAATACCGCCAGATTCACAAATTTTAATCGTAGCCATAAGACCGGATAAACCGCCACCGACAACGATGATTTTTTTTGTAGATTTCACGTGAGTCTCTCCTTATATCAGAATTTATAGATTAAAACCAGTACATGCTCATGAAAGCAATTGTTAAAAGGGATAATACTACAAAGATTGCCATGAATACACGAGAGAAGAAAGTCTGGATACGAGGACCTTTTGCAATACCCCATGTCATAGTGAATGTAGTAAGACCGTTAAAGAAGTGGAAAATAGATGCAATCATAGCGATTGTATAAGCACCCCATACAATCGGATTTTGGAAATAAGCTTGTAATAATTCGAAGGAAATAGGAGTACCGCCACCTTTTACCATAATGCGGAGATAAACAACATGCCAGATTAAGAAAAGGAAGATAATAACAGCAGTTATTCTTTGGAAATAGAAATTCCAGTTGCGAGCATAACCATAGCTTTTTACGTTATTTTTAGCTTGCATTAAAATGTACAAACCATAAAGACCATGGAAAAGGAATGGAACTAAAATGAAGCAAATTTCCAAAGGAAGCATAATTTCATGTGGAATAGATGCAAGATGCTCAACTGCTGCATTGAATGGAGCTGGTCCACCTAATACCATAGAGTTTGTAAAGATATGTTCGAGTAAGAATAAACCTACAGGAACAATACCGCAGAGGGAATGTAATCTGCGAATATAAAATGTTGTGTGAATCATCCTTGAACCTCCTGTACTTTTTAATTTTCATAGGGAAAATTTACACACCTTATGACATGCTTAAAAAAGCTTCCATATATTAATTATATGTAATATAAATGATAGATGGCTATCCCCGTGTGTCTCACGGTTCGCAAAATAAACTGAGCTCCTCCTAGAAGATAATAAAGGAGCTCAGGATTTTGTTAATTATTAAAGTTTATCCATATCTAAAGTGCGATATGGAGCCTGACCCATTTCATAGAAATTATTACCTTCAGAGTCAATAACTACGATTGCAGGGAAATCTTCAACAGTAAGAGCTGCAAGTGCTTCAGGACCAAGTTCTGGATAAGCGATTACTTCATATTTTTTTACGCATTTGGAAATAAGTGCAGCAGCACCACCAACAGCGGCAAAATAAGTAACACCATTTTTCTTCATGGATTCGATAACAGCTTTATCACGAGAACCTTTACCAATCATACCTTTAATACCCTGTTCGAGCATTGTAGGAGTATAAGCGTCCATACGACCAGAAGTTGTAGGACCGCAAGAACCAATTGGATTACCAGGTTTAGCTGGAGTTGGTCCAAGATAATAAACAATTTGATTGTTCCAATCAATTGGAAGTTTTTCACCACGAGCAAGTGCTTCTGTCATAACTTTATGAGCAGCATCACGTGCGCTATAGATAACGCCAGAAATAAGAACGCTATCGCCTACTTTTAATTTACGAGACTGTTCTTCAGTCAAAGGTGTTGTAATGCGAATTTTATCAGCCATTTAAATATACCTCCTGAATAAATTATAATACGCGTTTAGAATGACGGCATGCATGGCAACAAATTGTTACAGCCACAGGAAGGCCAGCGATATGAGTAGGACCCCATTCGATATTAACAGCAAGAGCACTTGTTGTACCACCGAGCTGTGGACCAATACCTGTCTGGTTGATTAATTCTAAAAGCTCTTCTTCAAGTTTTGCATATTCAGGATGAGCATTACGAACATTAGTTGGACGAAGTAATGCTTTTTTAGACATAACAGCAGCACGGTCCATAGTACCGCCAATACCAATACCAACAACCATTGGTGGGCAAGGATTGCAGCTAGCATGAAGGATAATATCCATAACTGCTTTTTTAACGCCTTTTACACCATCAGCTGGTACAAGCATTTTTAAGCCAGATTTATTTTCGCTACCGAAACCTTTTGGTTCAACTTGGATAGTTAATTTATCGCCAGGAACGATTTCTGTGTAGATAACAGCTGGTGTATTATCTTGAGTATTTTTACGATCGAAAAGTGGTTCAGCTACAACGGATTTACGTAAATAACCTTCAGTATAACCTTTAGCTACACCAGCATTGATAGCGTCATTTAAGTTGCCGCCTTCAATGTGAACATCTTGACCTAATTCAACAAAAACAATAGTCATACCAGTATCTTGGCAAATAGGTCTGTCTTCTTCTTTTGCAATTTTTGCATTTGTGATAATTTGGTCGAGTACTTCTCTTCCTACTGGAGATTTTTCACTAAGTCTACCTCTTTCTAATGCGGCAAACACATCTCCTGGTAAATAGTAGGCAGCTTCTTTACACATCTGCGCTACTTCTTGAGTGATTTGTTCTGCTTGGATTGTACGCACCATAACCCCTCCAATGGATTAAAATATTTAGTCATTGTTTTATTAAACTTCCTAAATTTAGGCAATCCCCATTAATGACTAATGGTTAAGGACATATTTTTACTTAATAAGTATATATTTTTTAAGTAGAAAATTTTTAAATAAATAAGAATTTATCTATTTTGAGATCTGTCCCATCTCTAATAAATTAACTCTCACCACTGGTTAAAAGTAGTGGGGGATTTATCACGAACAAATTGGATAAAATATCTTCATGTAATGAAAATTTTAGCATATTTTTGAATGTCTTTCAACACCTAAAATGGCTGGAAGCCTTAATATTATTAAAGTTGAAGGATGTTCACTTTTATAAATAAAATATATTTATAGACTAAAAAATATAAAAAGTTATTTATTTTAGTACATAATTTTATTAAATAAATATATAAAATCATTATAAATATTTATCTTAAATATAAAAAACTTTTATTTTAAAAATATGCGTTGAAGATTTATTTTTTCATTATTTGTATCAATTATCATGAAAGAAGGGTCTAGACCATCTCGAGGTTCAGAAACACTTCCTGGATTAATGATTACTTTATCATTTATATGCTCTTCGTTACCTACATGACTATGACCATAAACTATTATATCTGCACCTAATTTAGAAGCTTGTTCATATAGATATTTAGTTGTCCATTTTACATTATATTTATGACCATGGGTCAAAAATATTTTTTTACCAGCAATTTCTACTAATATTTCTTTTGGCTTAGTGGAAAACCAATCTATATTACCAGGAACAGCATATACAGGTTTTTTAGATACATCAGCTAAATAGCTAGCATCATCAATACTATCGCCAGCATGAAGCCAACAATCTACATCGTCAGCTAGACAAATTGCATCATCAATAGCAGATAGATCATGATGACTATCACTCATAATTCCTATTTTCATTTTAAATATTCACCTAGTTGGATTTCCATTTCACGTAGTGCTTTGCCACGATGACTAATATTATTTTTTTCTTCAATAGTTAATTCAGCCATAGTTTTTTGTAAATCAGGAACAAAAAAATATGGGTCATAACCAAAGCCATTATTTCCTTGAGCGAAAATGCAAATGATACCTTCACATTTTTGAGTACAAGTTAATGTTTTGCCATCAGTATCTACAAAGACTAAAGAACAAACATATTGAGCAGATGATTGTTCTACATTTTTTTTCTGTAGCTCTTCAATCATTTTTTTATTATTAGCTAAATCATCTGCATGATAACCAGCAAATCTAGCTGAATAAATACCAGGAGCTCCATCTAAAATATCAATGGTTAAACCTGAATCATCTGCTAAACAAGCATAGCCTGTTTTTTGAGCGTAAAATTTTGCTTTTTTGATAGCATTTTCTTCAAAAGTGGTACCATCTTCAACAGCATCAGGTAAAGGACCAAATTCACTTAAAGAATGAAGTTCTATAGGTAAATTTTTAAATGCATTTATCATTTCTTTTATTTTGCCTTGATTTTTTGTAGCTACAATAATTTTTTTCATCATGGAATCCTTCCTATTTTCCAAACTAAGTCATTACCTAAAATATCTTTTTGATAAGAGATTAATTCATCAATACCTTTTTGAGCATAGGCGAGCATTTTACTGAATTGTTCATGTGTAAAAGGTTGTTTTTCACCAGTACCTTGAATTTCTACAAAATGGCCTTCTCCTGTCATTACGATATTCATATCAGCTATAGCAGTAGAATCTTCTTCATAACATAAATCTAATATAGGTTCATTATCTTTAGAGATACCTACGCTTATGGCAGCCATGAAATCTTTTAATGGAAATGGTTTTTTAGGGTCGTAGATAGTGGCTAAAGCTTCAGCTAATGCAACAAAAGCTCCAGTGATTGAAGCTGTTCGCGTACCACCATCGGCTTGAATTACATCACAGTCAATAATGACTGTTCTTTCACCTAAAGCTTTAAAATCCATAACACTGCGAAGGCAGCGTCCTATAAGACGTTGGATTTCCTGTGTTCTGCCATTTTGTCTACCACGAGAAGCTTCTCTAGGAGAACGGGTCAATGTTGCTGATGGAAGTAAGGAATATTCAGCATTTAACCAGCCTGTACCGCTACCACGTAAAAATGAAGGAACGCCATCTTGAATAGTAGCAGCACAAATTACTTTAGTATTGCCTGTTTCAATTAAAACAGAACCAGCTGGATATTTTTGAAAGTATTTTGTTATTTTAAAACGACGCAATTGGTCTGCATTTCGTCTATCAATTCTAGTCATATAAATAAAAAGTCTCCAAATGAAATCATAAAATTTAAGTTATTTTAAACTATCAAGATAGCCCTGTAAAATAAATACAGCAGCCATTTTATCAATAACTTTTTTGCGTTTTGCACGGCTGACATCAGCTTCTAATAAATAACGGTCAGCAGCAACAGTAGATAAACGTTCATCCCAAAAGATAATTTCAGCATCAGGAATATCTTCTAGGATTTTATCTGTAAAATGTTTTACAATATCGCATCGTTCGCCAACTGTACCATTCATATTTTTAGGTAAGCCAACGACAAATTTTTTAGTTTCGTATTGTTTGCTTAATTCACGAATACGAGCTAAATCATGTTTATAAGATTTACGGCGAATTGTTTCCACACCTTGTGCTGTGAATAAAAGTTCATCACTTACGGCAATGCCAACAGTTCTATCACCGATATCAAGGGACATTATTCTCATAAATATTTATTCACCTTTTTTTATATTCTCATTGTTTTCTAAATAGAAACGTACAAGTTCTTCTAGTAATTCATCTCGTCCTAGTCTACGAATTTCATTTCTAGCATTTTTGTTACTTGTGATATAAGCTGGGTCATCAGATAAAAGATAACCAACTAATTGATTGATTGGACTGTAACCTTTTTCGAGCATAGCACGGCAAGATAAGCAAAGTGCTTTTGCTGCTTTATCATCATCTGCACCAAAATTAAACATCATAGTTTCATCTTTAATGTTGGACATAATAATCACCTCAAAATATCTATATATTGTCATATAGTAGATTAATTTATAATCTATGTACTAATTATAACAAAAAAATAGTTTTAAAGACAGTCAATATTACTTTAAGAAAACAAAAGGAGGCTAGATAATTAGCCCCCTTGCTAGTTTAAATATAATTATTTAATTTGAGATTGAATTACTTCATGAGCTTTAGCAAAAGCATCATTTAATTTTTCTGGTTGTTTACCACCAGCTTGAGCCATATCAGGACGACCGCCACCGTTACCGCCAGTCACCATAGCTACTTCTTTTACGATTTTACCAGCATGTAAGCCACGAGCTACACCGTCTTTATTTACTTTTACAACGAAGTTAACTTTATCGTTGAGTATAGCACCGAGAACAACTACACCAGCTTTATCGAATTTGTTGCAAAGAAGGTCTGCATTGTTGCGAAGCTCATCCATGTTAGCAGCTTGAATTTTACCAACAATTACATTAACACCATTATATTCTTTTAATGCCATTAATAATTTATTGGAATCAGCTTTAGCACGTTCAGCTTGAACTTTAGCAATTTCAGCTTTCATTTCTTTATTTTCTTGAAGAAGGTTTGCAATTTTATCGCAAAGATTGCTTTCGTTAGTTTTTAAAGTTGTTATAGCTGTTTGTAAAAGTTTAGCTTTAGCATTCATATAATCAATAGCAGCTTTACCAGTGATAGCTTCAATACGTCTAACGCCAGCAGCTACACCAGATTCACCAATGATTTTAAACATGCCGATTTGACCGATATTTTTAACATGGCTACCACCGCAAAGTTCCATACTAAATCCAGGTACAGTAACTACACGAACGATATCGCCATATTTTTCACCGAATAATGCCATAGCACCAGCTTTTTTAGCATCTTCTTGGTTCATATGAGAAATTTCTACATCTTTACCTGTTAAAATTTCAGCATTTACCATTTCTTCTACTTGTTGTAATTGTTCAGCAGAGATTGGTTCAAAGCTAGAGAAGTCAAAACGTAAATGATGAGCATTTACAGCAGAACCAGCTTGATTGATATGGTCGCCAACAACACGTTTTAAAGCAGCCTGTAAAAGATGTGTTGCTGTATGGTTACGTGCAGAAGCGAGTTTATTTTCCATATCTACAGTTATTTCTACAGTATCTCCAACATGAAGACTACCTTCAGTTACATGAACAATATTATAAACAGAACCATCAGGTAATTTTTTAGTATCAATAACTTGTGCATTACCCATATCTGTTTTTAAGCTACCAATATCGCCTTCTTGTCCGCCACCTTCAGCATAAAATGGTGTAACGTCTAAGATAAGACCAGCTTCATCGCCGTCTTCAAGGCTATTTGTAGTTTTAGCATCTTTCCAAATGCAAACGATTTTAGCTTGACGAGCAGTTTCATCAACTTTTAATTCACCGATATTGCTATCACGTAAATCAGGAATATCCATGCGTTTGTTTTCGCCACGAGCATTACGTGCACGAGTGCGTTGTTCGTCCATAGCTTTATCAAAAGCTTCTTTATCTAAAGTCATATGATTTTCATGGAGAATTTCATCTGTTAATTCCCAAGGGAAACCATAAGTATCATAGAGTTTGAAACCAACTTCACCATCAAGAACAGTTTTATTTTCAGCTTTTAATTTTTCAACTTCAGCATTTAATAAATCCATACCTTGAGTTAATGTAGTTGCAAAACGGTCTTCTTCTAAGCTGATTACTTTTTTGATGTAATCTTTTCTATTTGTGAGTTCATCATAAACACCACTGTAGATTTCATCAACTACATCAACAGCGCCAGCTAAGAATTTATCTTCGATGCCAAGCATACGAGCATGACGTACAGCACGACGTAATAAACGACGAAGTACATAGCCACGACCTTCATTAGAAGGTAAGATACCATCCATAACCATGAAGGAAATACTTCTAGCATGGTCAGCAATAACTTTTAAAGAAATATCTGTTTCTTTATCTTTACCATATTCTTTATTAGCAACTTTGCTAGCATATTCAATGATAGGGAACATTAAATCTGTTTCAAAGTTAGATGGTTTATTTTGTAATACTGAAGCAAGACGTTCAAGACCACAACCTGTATCAATGTTTTTATGTACAAGTGGATTGTATTTTCCATCTTCAGTACGGTCAAATTGAGTAAATACAAGGTTCCAAATTTCAAGATAACGGTCACAATCGCAACCAACGCCACATGTAGGGCTACCACAACCACGTTCTTCACCGAGGTCAATGAAAATTTCAGAGTCAGGACCGCAAGGACCGCTACCAATTTCCCAGAAGTTATCTTCTAATTTAACGATATGTTCTGGATTGATGTCAGTTTCTGTTGTCCAAATTTTATATGCTTCTTCATCATCAGGATAGATTGTAGCCCAAAGTTTATCTTTTGGAAGTTCTAATTCTCCAGTTAAAAATTCCCAAGCCCATTTAATAGCATCATATTTGAAATAATCACCAAAGGAGAAGTTGCCAAGCATTTCAAAATAAGTATGATGGCGAGCTGTACGACCTACGTTTTCAATATCACCAGTACGAACGCAACGTTGACTTGTAGTGATACGAGTGCAAGGTGGTGTCATTTTACCTGTGAAATAAGCTTTGAAAGGAGCCATACCAGCACCAATCATCAATAAGCTAGGGTCATCTTTTGGAATTAAAGATGCACTAGGAAGTTCTAAATGTCCATTTTTGACAAAAAAGTCAAGGTATCTTCTACGGAGTTCTTTTCCGCTCATATACTTCAAACTAATCTACCTCCAATATTTTAAGTTGAAATTTTTGATTATTTACTAATAAAAAACTTCTATAATTATATATAATAAATTATTTCAAGTCAATTTATCAAGGTTTTTAAAGCTTTTGTAGATTAAATCGTTTAGCAAAAGTTGGGGAATTTTTTATATCTATTTTTTGATTAGGTAAAGATAATAATTTAATTTTATCTTGATTTATCGTTAAAATGTTAATTTCACTTAAAATAATCAGGCATTGTTTTATACTGTAATCAGATAAATTTAGATTGTAAATTTGTTTTAATAAAGCTTGACAATCTTTAAGGGAAAATATACTTTGACCATATTTTTTTTCTTGATTGCGCAGACAAAGATATATTTTGCCGATTGTGTCATAAGCAGGAAATTCTTCTAAATAAGAAATTTTTCGTTTGCTTTGACGTAAATCACTTAATTTAAACTGTAGATAAGTATGGTCATTCCAGTGGTTTAATTCAGGCTGGAATAAAATATCTACATATTTATTATTTATATCATCGGCAACATCTGCCATATGCCAACCAATAGCAGTATATTGTGTATTATTATAAGCAAAATTAAAGCGTAAATGATTATTTTCTTTGCCCATTTTCATGCTTTTAGTGACTAAGAGATTTTGACAGACAAATTGTGGTTTAGGATTTCCCATGCCAAAAGGTTCAAGTAAGGATAATTCTTCGATAAAATCCATGGTTATATCTTGAGGTGTTAAAACTGTTTCTACTTGATAAATTGGTATTAAATCTTCATCTGTTAAATGTTCATTAGCATATGTTTGCATATGTGAAATAAAATCATCTAATTTAGCTAAATCAATCGTAAAACCTGCTGCTTTGGAATGACCTCCATAAATCATTAAATCTTGTTCACAATAAGTGAGGGCATTTTTCATATGAAGTCCATCTATGCTACGACAAGAGGCTTTACCAATATTATCTTTAGTCGCTATGATTATTATAGGTCGATAATATTTTTCTTGTAGGCGAGAAGCTGCTATACCAATAACACCTTCATGCCAATTTTCGCCAACAACAATGATGATTTTATTTTCTTGAAGATTATTTTCTTCAATTTTTTTGACAGCTTCGTGAAAAATATCTTCTACAATTTCTTGACGTTGTTTATTTTCTTCATCTAGATATAATGCTTTTTGACGAGCTGTTTGTTTATCAGTGGCTAATAATAGTTCAACAGCAATACTAGCATGAGTCAATCTTCCAGCAGCATTTAAGCGAGGAGCTACACCAAAACCGATATGACCTGTAGTTATATTATTTTCATCGTAATTGCAGATTTCAATTAAAGTTTTTATACCTAAGTTTTGAATATTAGCTAATCCTTTTTTGACAATGCGACGATTTTCATCAACAAGGGGTACAATATCAGCTATAGTGCCTAAAGCTACAATATCCAAATAATTTTCTAATTCATGAATATCTTTATTTAAGCTTTGATATAGTCCTTGACAAAGTTTGAAGGCTACACCTACACCGCAAAGATTTTTGTTGGGATAATTACATTGTGTTTGTGTAGGATTGATAATAGCAAAGGCATCAGGAAGAATTTCACGAGGTAAATGGTGGTCTGTGATAATCATATCGATTTTATCTTTGGCATAATCAACTTCATCAAGAGCTGTAATACCGCAGTCAACAGTGATTAATAAATCGTATTTAGGTATTAATTTTTGTAAGGACTCGATATGAAGACCATATCCTTCACTATGGCGGTCAGGTAAATAATAGTCTATATTAAAGCCTAATTTAGTAAAAACTGTCATTAAAAGGGCAGTGGAGCTGACACCATCTACATCATAATCGCCATAAATGCAGATTTTTTCTTTATTTTTTAAAGCTAATAAAAGTCTTTGGCAAGCTTTTTCCATATCCTTTAGCAAAAAAGGGTCATGATAGGGAATTTTTGTGGGATTGAGAAATAATTTAGCTGAGTTTTCATCAAGATTTTTTCTAGTTAAAATTTCAGCTAGACTAGAAGATATATGCAAATTCTTTTCTAATAAGATTTGTTTTTTTTCATCAATGGGTAGAATTTCCCAACGTTTATTCATAAATAAATATTACCTCCTATACTTGATTTTTATAGATAGTATTTAATTTATTTTTTACATATAATTAATAGCTATTTGTTTTACAGTATAAAATGAATATGATAAAATGTAAATTATTGCAAGTAATAAGAAGACTTTAATACATATTTAACAAATTGGAAATTAAAATATAATTGAACTAAGTTGATAATCTGGGGGAAAATATATGTCAGGTAAAAATATTCTAGTGGTTACAGCATCAATGGGGTCTGGTCATAATAAGGCTGCCAATGCTGTTGCAGAGGCGATAAAGAGAAAATATCCTGTCAATAAAATAAATGTTATTGATTTTATGTCAACAGAAACAGCCTATTTCAATAGTCTAGTTAAAGATATATATTTAAAGATGCTCGACCATACACCAAGCGTGTATGAATTTTTCTATAAATTTACATCAGATTCTACAAAAGGAAGTACTATACAATCTGTTTTTGCTCATGCTATGAAAAAAGATATGCGTGAGCTTATAAAAAAATATGAAGCTGATATGGTTATTTGTACACATCCTTTTCCATGTGCAGCTGCATCTTATCTAAAGCAAACAGGAGAAATAAATATTCCTTTAATCACAGTGATGACAGATTTTTGTGTACATCAATTTTGGTTATATAAAAATATTGATATTTATTTTACTGCTAATGATTTATTGAAAAAAGAAATGGTAAATCAAGGTTTATTAGAAGAACGTATTTTTGTTACAGGTATACCTGTGGGATATAATTTCCGTGTAGATTATAATCGAGATGATTTATTGACAAAATTCAAATTGGAAAAAGATAAACCTGTAGCTTTGATTATGGGTGGCGGTCTTGGTTTAGGTGGCGTAAAAAATGCACTTTGCCAATTAGAACGCTTGAAAAAAGATATTCAAATTCTCGTAATTACAGGAGCAAATGTAGCACTTTGGTCAGAGATGAATGAATATGCACAGCATTCCAAACATAAAATTTTCGTATGGGGATATTCGCATAATATTCAAGAATTTATGTCTGTGGCTACATTTTTAATCAGTAAACCTGGTGCACTTACAATAAGTGAAGCATTGACTAGAGAATTACCAATGATTTTGCACGACCCAATACCAGGGCCAGAGGTGGATAATGCAAAATTTGTTTCTGATAATGGTGCTGCCATTTGGGTGAGACATCAAGATACCTTAGATGCAGTAGTACGTGAAGTATTATCTGATGCAACTATTTTGCCAAAACTTAGAAATAATGCTAAGGTGTTAAAGAAACCATACGCTTCCGATAATATAGCAGATGTTATTGCAAATATGTTAGGTTTAGATTAGTATTGGGAAATATAAATTAATAGGTGAAAACATGTTCAGAAAAATAATGGAGCGGTTTATAATATTCGCTTTTGTGATAATGATTGGTTATTTAGGATTTATAATTATTAAACAAGAAGTATATTTAAGCCAAGTAGAAGAACAGACTATTATAGCCGAAGAGCGATTAAATAAAGCAAAGCAAATAAATGAAGAATTAAGTAGAGAAAAAGATAATTTAAATAAGCTCGAATATGTGGAAAAAGTAGCTCGTGAAGAGCTAGGTATGACAAAATCAGGCGAAGTGCCATATATTTCTGAAGAAAAAGAATAACATTTTATTGACACTATTTGTTTAGCAAGGTTATAATAATAAAAGCTTAAAGCTAATTATCTTAAGGAGGACATAAAAGTAGTATGTCAATCGAAGTTGGCAATATCCTAGAAGGTGTTGTAACAGGTATTACTAAATTTGGCGCTTTTGTTGAATTACCTGGTGGAAAAGTTGGTTTAGTACATATCTCTGAAGTTGCAGATGTTTACGTTAAAGATGTAAATGATTTTTTGAAAGAAAAAGACAAAGTCAAAGTTAAAGTACTAAGTGTTGATGACCATGGAAAAATAGGTTTATCTATTAAACAATTACAGGAGAAAAAAGTCGAAGAACAAAATACTCGTCCTGCACAGAGTAGTAATTATCGTCCTGCTCCTCGTAAGCAATTTAATAATGACTTCCGTAAACACAATAATAGCGGCGCTTCTTTTGAAGATAAATTATCCAAGTTTTTAAAAGATAGTGATGAAAAACTTACTGATTTACGTCGTAAGACAGATTCTAAACGTGGTGGCCGTGGTGGCGGTTCTCGTAAATATGAATAAAACTAAGAAGCACTCTTTAATTTTTTAAAGAGTGCTTTTTGTTAATAGCTGGAAAATTATATGAATATGAATTTAATCTTGAGGTAATTTTTTATGAGCGTAAATAATAATGTAGATGTAATAAATATAATGGAAATAATTGAGCGCGTAGAAAATTTTGCTAGAGAATATGATTTATTTAAGGCTCATGATAAATTATTGATTGCTTGTTCCGGTGGGCCAGATTCCATGGCACTTGTGGATATCTTCCAAAAACTCAGTGTTAAATATAAATTAGAGATTATTGTAGCTCATGCTGAACATGGTATTCGCAAGGAAAGTTCATTAAATGATGCATGGTATGTAAAAAATTATTGCGAGCAAAAAAACATTCCTTTTTTTATGGAACATTTAAATGTATTAGAGCATCTTAAAACAGAAAAATTATCTGTAGAAACTTTGGCTAGAAAATTGCGCTATCAATTTTTACGCAAAATAGCGAAAGCACAAAATGCCACAAAAATAGTAACAGCACATCATTTAAATGACCAAGCAGAAACTGTATTACAGCATCTTTTAAGAGGTGCAGGAACGGCAGGTCTTAGCGGTATGAAAGCTAAAAATGAAGATATTATACGACCATTTTTATGTTTATATCGTGAAGAAATTGAAGCATATTGTTTAGCTGAAAATATCAATCCTTGTTTAGATGAAACGAATAATTGTTTAGATTATGAACGCAATCGCATACGTTTGGATTTAATCCCTAGATTAAAAGCATATAATCCAAAAGTAGTAACAGCTATTTGCAATAGTGCCAAGATTATTGCTCAAGAAAATGATTTTATAAATTACTATGTAGAAAATTTTTATCGAGATAAAGTCATAGTAGATATAGATAATCAAGGTAGAAAATCTATAAAAATAGATATTAAAGTATTGAAACAAGAACATAAGGCAATAAGAAATGCTTTATATAGGTATATTATAAAAGAATTTAAAAGGAATTTAGAAAATATTAGTTTTGTTCATATTGATAAAATTGATAAGTTTTTATACAATGGACATACTGGTTTAATTTTGCAATTACCAAAGAATTTGCAAGTAAAGATAAATTATGATAGATTAACTTTTAGTGAAAAAGAAATTTTGCCAATTGAAAATTCTGAGGAAAAAGAGCAAAATATATCCATAAAAATAGATTTAGGTTTACTTTTGACGAAAAAAGAAATAAAATTGCCTTATGAACAATCATTAATTATAGATAAAATTTGTGGGCAAGATGAGGTCATGAAATTGTCTGGTCGAGAACATTGTTTTGTTGATATGGATAGGATTAAGGGAGATTTATTTATTCGCAAAAGACAAAATGGGGATAGAATAACTCCTAAAGGCATGGCAGGTAGTAAAAAAGTAAAAGACATTCTAATTGATAGAAAGATACCGGCAGAAGATAGAGATAAAATTCCTTTGATTTGTGATGAAAAGGGAATTATTTGGATAGCTGGTATACAACAAGATAATAATTATTTAGTAAATAAAAATAGTAAACATATACTATATTTAAAATTAAAAAAATAATAATTAGGTGGGTTTTAAATTATGAAAACAATGAAAGATGATATCCAGAGTGTACTTTATACAGAAGAGCAATTGCGTGAAGGTGTAAAAAGAATTGCAGCTGAAATCAATCGTGATTATGCTGGTAAAGAAATTTATGCTATTGGTATTTTAAAAGGTGCTATTATTTTCTATGCTGATTTAGTGCGTGAAATCAATGTTCCTGTATCTTTTGATTTTATGGCAGCATCTAGCTATGGTAAAGGTTCTACTAGTAGCGGTGCAGTTAAAATCTTAAAAGATTTAGATTTTAGCATTGAAGGCAAACATGTTGTCATCATTGAAGATATCGTAGATTCTGGTCTTACTTTATCTTATTTATTGAAAAATATGGAATCTCGTCATCCAGCTAGCGTAAAATTATGTGCATTATTAAATAAACCTGAACGAAGAGAAGTTGATGTAAAAATTGATTATGTAGGATTTGAAGTGCCTAACGAATTTTTAGTTGGCTATGGTTTAGACTATGATAGCAAATATCGTAATTTACCATATATTGGTATTTTAAAACCAGAAGTATATACAAAATAATGATAATTAACATAGAATAACTATTAATTAACTTGTTTATATGATATAATTAATCATTATGATTTGAAGACAATGCTATGAGGAGGCATAAGATTGAATAAATTTTTGAGGAATGTGGGTTTTTACTTGTTAATCATTCTTGTAGCAATAACTGTAATCGACCATTTTTCAGTAGATACAAGCAATAAACAAGAAATAAATTACACTGAATTTGTAAAACAAGTCGATGACAAAAATGTAGCTAAAGTTGTTATGCAAAATAGCAATATTAAAGGTACATTGAAAGATGGTACAGAATTTACAACTATTACTCCAGGATATCCAAATAGTGATGAAGAACTTGTAAAAACTCTTCGCGATAATGGCGTAGATATAAAAGCAGAAAATCCGCCTGAAACACCATGGTGGACAACATTATTTTCTTCTTTACTTCCTATGCTTTTACTCATTGGTGTATGGTTTTTCATCATGCAACAGTCACAAGGTGGCGGTAGCCGTGTAATGAGCTTTGGTAAAAGCCGTGCTAAAATGATGGGTGATGGTAAAGTAAAAGTTACTTTCAGTGATGTTGCTGGTGCTGATGAAGCAAAACAAGAACTTGCTGAAGTTGTAGAGTTCTTAAAACATCCAAAGAAATTTAATGACCTTGGAGCAAGAATTCCAAAAGGTGTATTATTATTTGGCCCTCCAGGTACAGGCAAAACTTTACTTGCTAAAGCTGTAGCTGGTGAAGCTGGCGTTCCATTTTTCACTATCAGTGGTTCTGACTTTGTGGAAATGTTCGTTGGTGTTGGTGCATCTCGTGTTCGTGATTTATTTGAACAAGCTAAGAAAAATGCACCATGTATCGTATTTATCGATGAAATTGATGCTGTTGGCCGTCAGCGTGGAGCAGGTTTAGGTGGCGGTCATGATGAACGTGAACAAACACTTAACCAATTACTGGTTGAAATGGACGGATTTGCAGCTAATGAAGGTATTATCATCATTGCAGCTACAAATAGACCAGATATCTTAGACCCAGCTCTTTTACGTCCAGGACGTTTTGATAGACAAATCGTTGTTGATAGACCAGACGTTCGTGGTCGTGAAGCTATTTTAAAAGTGCATACAAAAGGTAAACCTGTAGATAGTGATGTTAATCTTGATGTATTAGCTCGCCGTACACCAGGTTTTACAGGTGCTGATTTAAGCAATCTCGTAAATGAAGCTGCGCTTTTATCTGCACGCAGAAATAAAAAGACTATTTCTATGAATTCTTTAGAAGAATCAATAGAACGTGTAATTGCAGGTCCTGAAAGAAAATCTAAAGTAATCAGTGATCGTGAAAAACGTCTAACTGCATATCATGAAGGCGGTCATGCGTTAATCGGTTTATTATTACCAAATGCTGATCCTGTGCATAAAGTAACAATTATTCCTCGTGGTAGAGCTGGCGGTTATACTTTAATGTTACCAAAAGAAGATCGCTCTTATGCTACACGTGGAGAGTTACTTGATAGATTGAAAACTATGCTCGGTGGTCGTGTTGCTGAAGAAGTTGTACTTAAAGAAATCAGTACAGGTGCTTCTAATGATATTCAACAAGCTTCTGGTTTAGTTCGTAGCATGATTACTCAATATGGTATGAGTGATGTATTAGGTCCAATTGCTTTTGGTGATGGACAAGATCATCAAGTATTCTTAGGTCGTGATTTCAATAATCAACGCAATTACAGTGAAGATGTAGCTTGTGCTATTGATAAAGAAGTTCGTCGTTATATTGAAGAAGCTTATGATGAATGTCGTAAATTATTAATCGAAAATATAGACAAACTTCATTTAATCGCTAAAGCTTTGATTGAAAAAGAAACTTTAGAAGAAAAAGATTTAAAAATTATCATGGAAACTGGTAGCTTAGAAGGCGTTTGTGAAATCAAAGAAGCAAATAGCGAAGAAAAAGAAACTTCCACTACAGAAGAAGTGAAAAATGCTGAAGTAGTAGAAGAAAAACAAGCAGATGCTGTAGCTAAAGAACCTGCTATTTCCACTACTGAAAAAATCTAAATATATTCACCTTGTTTGTAATATAAAAATAGGGTAAGCTAAAAGTGTGTAAGAAAAAGTTTTTACTTTATCTTATGCACTTTTTTTATAAACTTTTAGAATAAAAAATATAGATATAAAGGGAGTTTTTTTATGAAGGTTTTGATTGTAGATGATAATAAACAAATTATTTCTATTTTAGAAGCTTATGCTAAAAAGGAAGGATATCAAACTGTTATTGCTGTAGATGGACAAGAGGCTTTAGATGTATTTCAAAGGGAAAGACCAGATATTATTTTATTAGATGTCATGATGCCTAAAATAGATGGTTTTGAAGTATGTCGAGTAATTCGCAAAACATCTAATGTGCCAATTATAATGATTACTGCTCGTGGTGAAGATTTTGAAAAGATTATGGGACTGGAAATCGGTGCTGATGATTATATAGTAAAACCTTTTTCACCAGGAGAGATAATGGCTAGAATAAAGGCTATTTTAAGACGTATTCAGCCTAAAACAGAAAATTTACAAGTTTTTAGTTATGATAATTTACAGATAAATTTAGCTGATTATACAGTGAGTATAAATAATAAAGTATTATCACTTACAAAAAAAGAAATTGAAATTTTATGGACTTTAGCTACTAAAAAAGATAGAGTTTTTTCTCGTGATATGTTATTGAATAAATTATGGGGATATGATTATATTGGCGATAGTAGAACGGTAGATAGCCATATAAAGAGATTGCGTGCTAAATTGGAAAAATATCCTCATGGTAAGTGGGAAATAAAAACTATCTGGGGAGTTGGCTATAAATTTGAGGTAAGTGATGATGTTAAACAATAAAATAGCTCTAAAATTAAGCTTAAGTTTTGCGCTAACTTTGATAATTTTTTCCATTATAATTAGTGGTGTGTTTTTAGTATTATTCAAGCAATATACTGTGGATTTGCATAAGACGCAATTACAAAATTATGCGCAATCGCTAGCACAATCATTATCAACAGGTAGACGATATAATGGTATGGGATATGGCGCGCATTTATATTTTAGTAGTGAAATTATGGGCTATAATGTCTGGATTGTAGACGAGAATATGAATGTCATCACACCAAGGAATATGCAACATCATAAAATGATGCATACAAATTATACTTTTTCTGAGTTGCCACCAAATGCTAGTGAAGTTATTAGAGAAGTCTTTCAAGATAAAACAGTATTTAGTGAAGGCTTTAGTGATGTTTTATCGCAATTGACGTTGACTGTAGGTGTGCCGATAAAAGATGCAAATGGAAAAGTATGGGGAGCTGTATTGTTGCATTCACCTGTAGAAGGTACTACTGATGGGATTTATCAAGGGCTTATGATTTTAGGCATAAGTATAATTTTAGCACTTATTATTGTTTTAGCTTTAGCAATATTATTTTCATATTTTTTCACTAAACCTTTGACAAAGATGAAATCTGTGGCAATGCAATTAGCCGAAGGCAATTATCAGGCTAAATGTAATATAAAACAGAAAGATGAAGTTGGAGAATTGGCAAATGTAATGGATTTATTAGCTGGACGTTTAGATGAAGCTAGTAAAGAAAGTTTAAAATTAGAACAAATGCGAAAAGATTTTGTGTCTAATATATCACATGAACTTAGAACACCGGTTACAGTTATTAGAGGCTCTTTAGAAGCACTTTGTGATAAGATTATTACAGACCCTAAGCAAATTGATGAGTATCATTTACAGATGTTAAATGAAGCTAAATTTTTGCAAAGATTAGTGGGAGATTTACTTGATTTATCTAGATTACAAAATCCAGATTTTGCGATTGAAAAACAGGAGTTAAATTTAAATGATGTAATTTCTGATGTAGTTAGAAGTGCAAGACAGATTGCTAAAAATAAAAATATTAATATAAATATTGATTTAAAAAATCCTAATTTAAAAATTTCTGGTGATTATGGAAGACTCCGTCAAATGTTTTTGATTATATTAGATAATGCCATCAAATTTTCTTTTGAAAATAATAAAGTAGATGTTTTGGCTAAAAATGACACAATTATTATTCGTGATTATGGCATAGGCATAAATGAAAAAGATTTGCCACATATTTTTGATAGATTTTATAAAACTCATGGTGAGCATAATAAAGTAGGTACAGGCTTAGGTTTAGCTATAGCAAAACAGATAGCGGAAAGACATAATATAGAATTAATTGCTCAAAATAATTTTGATGGTGGGGCAAAATTTATTTTTAAAATACCATTAAAATAAAACAAAAAAGACATAATTTTGACAAAAAGTCTTGCTACAATATAATCAAAGATAAGAGATAAGTAGGGAGGAATAAATATGAAAAACTTAAAGAAAATTATCGTTACAGGATTATTAGCATTGAGCGTTGCAACTACAGCTTTTGCGACATCTGCTTATAATAATCCAGCAGAAATAGTTGCTGGACTCACTGGTCGTAGCGTAGAAAGTGTTATTGATGAAAGACATGATACAGGTAAATCTTTTGGCACTATCGCTAAAGAAGCTGGTAAATTAGATGAATTTAAAGCAGAAATTTTAGAACTTAGAAAAGATCAATTAGCAGCACGTGTAGCAGATGGCAGACTTACTCAGGAACAAGCAGATAAAATTTTAGCTTCTATTGAAGAAAGACAAGCTCTTTGTGATGGCGAAGGCTATGGATATGGTTGTGGCTATGGTCGCGGTTACCGTGATGGTAATGGTGATGGCTATCGTGATGGTGGCAGACATCATCATAACCGCTGTGGCGATTGCAGATGGTAAAAGATTACTTAAATTGACAGATTAAATTTAATAAATATATATTAATGATATAAAAAAGATGAACTGCACCCCAAAAGTTGGACACAAAACAACTTTTGGAGGTGCAGTTTTTTTATGACTAAATACTCAAATGAATTTAAAGTTAAAGCAATTAAAATGGTTTTAAAAGGAAATTCTATTTCTCATGTAGCTAAAATTCTAAACATGCCAGATATAGCTCCTCTTTGCAGATGGATATCTCATTATGAACATGGTGGCATTTCACAACTTCTTCATAAAAATCGTAAATATACTCCTATCTTTAAGCAAAAAGTTATTGAATATAAATGGCTACATCATTTATCATTAAATCAATCAGCAGCCAAATTTTCCATTCCTAATACTGGTACAATTT
>NZ_FOCY01000028.1:0-28504 GCF_900110235.1 Megamonas sp. Calf98-2
ATAGAAAGAACCTCTATACGAATACGTTCAGATATGGTAAGATGATGATAGCTCATTATGAATTTTCCTTTCGTGTGGATTTGGTGTGGTAACTTTATTTTACACGAAAATTCATAGTGAGTTTTTTATTTTTCTAGGTGTCGCACTTCATTATACAATCCATCATATATTTAAAATTTATCCATAGAGTTTTTGTGCAAATTATTAATTCATAAATATTCAAACTAATTTTACTCTTAAAACAATGTATACAATGTTTTATCTAGATTTTACATTGACTTAACATAACGCTACTACTATAATGATAAATATGTTTTTAAATATATTGTTAATATGTTAACTGCATAAAATAACAATATATAATCCGTTTTTATGCAAAAAATAAATTTCAAAAAGGAGTCTTTTTAATGAAAAAGTTGCGCATTAATCTCACAGCTCAAATATTTTTAGGGCTAGTATTAGGTGCTATCTTTGGTTATTTTTTACCTGATATCGGGTCACAATTAAAACCATTAGGTGATGCGTTCATTCGCATGATTAAAATGATCGTTGTACCTCTTATTTTTAGTACTTTAATAATTGGTATTGCTGGTACTGGTGATTTCAAAAAACTTGGTCGTTTAGGTGGTAAAGCCATCATCTGGTTCGAAGTTGCTAGTAGCTTAGCTTTAGTTGTTGGTCTTGTAGTCGTAAATGTACTTCAACCTGGTGTTGGCGTTTCTCTTCCTTCCATTGGAGCTTCTGCTGGAGCTAATGCTGCTGCTACTGCAGAATCTTTCAGTATTTCTATGCACTTATTAAATATCATTCCTGCTAACATTGTTGAAGCTTGCGCTAAAAACGATATGTTACAAATCATCTTCTTTAGTTGTTTCTTCGGTGTAGCTCTTGCTCATATCGGCGAAAAAGGAAAAATTGTTGTTGAATGTTGTCGTGGTGTAGCAGAAGCAATGTTCAAAGTTACACATTACGTTATGCTTTTTGCACCAATTGGTATTTTTGCCATGATTTCTTATACTGTTGGTACTTTCGGTTTAGAAATGCTTATTCCTCTTGGAAAATTAGTATTTTCACTTTATTTTGCAATAATCGTCTTCTTAATTATCCTTGCAATTATTGCTTCTATCATCACTAAATTAAATTTCTGGCATATCTTCAAAGTTTTACGTGAACCATTATTATTAGGTTATTCCACTGCAAGTAGTGAAGCTGCTTTACCACTTGCCATGAAGTGTTTAGAAAAATTAGGTTTACCAAAACATGTCATCACATTCGTTATGCCAACAGGTTATTCCTTCAACCTTGATGGTTCCACTTTATATAGTTCTCTAGCTGTTATTTTCTTAGCTCAAATGTATGATATTGATTTTGGTCTTACTCAACAAATCATGATGTTACTTACACTTATGATTTCCACTAAAGGTATAGCCGGTGTTCCTGGCGCTTCTATCATCGTAATTGCTGGTACAGCTGCTTCTTTTGGTATTCCAACAGAAGGTATCGCTATTATCTTAGGTGTAGACCGTATCATGGATATGGCTCGTACATTCTGCAATATATTTGGTAATTGTATCGCTACAGTTGTTGTTGGTCTTTGGGAACGTGAAATTTCTCGCGGAGAAATAAAATCTTCTTACCAAAATAATTTTAAAGGTGATACTTTAGCATAATATAAATAAAAACAAAGCTCCTTAAAAGCTGTCCACTGACTTTTAAGGAGCTTTATTTATTATTTAGTTTTTAACCAAATAGCCATTTCATTTTCACCGCGATTGAACGCACAAAAATATGGTATTAGTTTCAACTTAATAATCTCTACATTTTCTTGTTTTTCCATTATATTTCTATATAAAATATTATTCCACTGTTTATCTAAAATTAATTTTTCAGCTTCTAATTCTAATTTTACAATATCCCCTAAACTATCACTATCTTTATACTCATTTATTTTCTTATTTGTATCTATAGTTATTAAATGCAAATTATCTCCATTGTCTACACCTTCTGCACAATAAATAATAGGACCTCGTTGTATAGCAACTTTGCCATAATCTTCACGAACTAAAGGATTTGCACAAATAAAATTAGCTTCTATTTGTATATCAAAAATAACTATATCTCCTTTTTCCCATGTTCTATCTATAATAGCATATCCTTTTTCTATTTTAGGTGTAAATTCTTTACCATTTACCTTAAATAAGTATCTATTTGCCCAATTAGGAATACGTAAACCTAATTTAAATGTTGCCTCACTATTTACTTTAAAAGTAATTTTTCCATCCCATGGATAATCTGTATTTTCTTCAATACTTATTACTTGATTATTAATTTTAAAATCAGATTTATTACTTACATATAAATTGCTATAAATAGCATCATCTTTTACTGTATACATATATTCGTCTAAAGAACTTAATAATCTAGCTAAATTAGGTGGACAACATGCACAACCAAACCACGCTGGACGAACAGTTTTTACATGTGATTTTCCTGGATCTTTATGACTTAATTGAGGAACAACTTCCAATGGATTTACATAAAAGAAATGTTTTCCATCAAGAGCCATACCATCTATAACTGTATTATATAGAGCTTTTTCCATTATATCTGCATATTGACTATCTACATCTAATTTCAACATATTATTTGCAAAAAAGATCAATCCTATAGAAGCACATGTTTCACAATACATTGTATCATTTGGCAAATCATAATCTGCAGTAAAGGCTTCTCCTATAACAGTAGAGCCTATACCACCTGTTATATACATACGTTTAGTAACAATATTCTTCCATAAACGTTTACAAGCTTCAAACATCTTTTCATCATTATTTAAACGAGCTAACATAGCCATACCTGTACACATATACATAACACGTACAGCATGTCCTTCAGCTGTTTCTTGTTCCAAAATTGGTTTATGATTTTGATAATATTCTGGTCTAAAACTTTCCATACCTTCAATTACAGGTTTAGTTGAAGGATCTGTCTTTTGTTGTTCTTTAAAGAAATTTGGATTTTTCCCACGTTCATATAAAAAGAAATTTGCTAAGTTTTTATATTTATCATTTTTTGTAAGCTCAAATAAACGAAGTAATGCCAATTCTATTTCTTCATGTCCATCATATCCATGAATTTTTCCATCTTCACTACCAAAAACATCATCAATATGATTTGCCAGTTTACAAGCAATATCTAATATTTTTTGATTTTTTGTAACACTATAATATCCAACTGCTGCTTCAATAAAATGTCCTGCACAATAAAGTTCATGGCTTTGATATAAGCGTTTATATCTACGTTCTGGTGCCTCTATAGTAAAATATGTGTTTAAATAGCCATCACTTTGTTGAGCTTTTGCTAATAAATCTATTATCCCATCAGCAATTTTTTGTAAATCATCATCTTGATGCTGGTGTAATGCATATGCTACTGCTTCGAGCCATTTATAAACATCACTATCTTGAAAAACCATTCCATAATGTTTTCCTTTACTTATTCCAGCTGCAATTTTAAAATTTTCAATAGCATGACTTTTCTCTGCTGGTATATGATCTGCATCTCTTTCTTTTTCAATTTTAATATCAGCTTCATCATTTAATACTGACCACTGAAAAGGTAGCATTTCTTTACGGATTAAATTTATATATTGTTGCCAAAACGGTGCTGTTATTTTTATTTTATTTTCAAACATAATAAATCTCCTCAACAATTTATTTCCATCTATTATTTTTTTATTAACTATTTCTTTTTGCTAAATCTAAAAGAATATTATTTTCATTTTGTTCATATTTGCGATAAAAAAGCATTGGAATAATTCCACATAAGAAAATTATTGCAGGAAGCCATGTAAATACAAATTGTATACCAAATAACGCTGTTGAAGATTGTACTGCATTCGGCACATAACCAAATAAATTCATAACAACTGCTGGAATAAAACCTCCTATACCAGAGCCAGCTTTGATACAAAATGCACTTCCTATAGCTGTTAAAAATCCACTAGCACGAATACCTGTCTTCCATTCTCCAAAATCAACTGTATCTGAAAGCATAGCAAATGGCATTGAACATGCTATACCTTGCCCTAAAGAAGCAATAATCCAAAAAACAATCATTAATTCTATATTAGTGCCTACAAAGAAAATACCAATATGTCCACCTGCTACTAAAATAAAACCTAAAATCATTGTTCCATATTTATTAAATCTTTTTACTAATAATGGAATAGAAATCATACCTATAACTTGAACCAACATTATTCCATTTATAAATACTGTTAAACTCTTATCTCCTAGATAATATTGACAATAATATACTACAGTGGATAAACGTATAGTTAATGCTATCCAAAAAATCAAATTAGCTATAACAACCAATATCCATGGCCAATTACCTTTTATAGCTTTTACACTATCTTTTATTGGTATACTTTTTATTTTCTCTACGTTAACTTCACGTAAATTCTTAAAAGCTACTATAAATAAAACAATAGCAATAATACCAAAAAATGCTAATGTATATGAAAATCCTTTTTGTTCATTTCCTTCACCAAAAAAAGCAACTAACGGTAACGTAAAAGTCATACAAATAAATGCTCCTATATTACCGCCAACCATACGAAATGTATTTAATATAACACGTTCACCTGGACGACGAGTTAAATTTGGTAATATTGAAGTAATTGCTGTTTGTATCCCCGTATAAAAAATTCCTGCTAATATATAAGTAACTACAGCATAAATTATTTTTGTTGTACCTGATAAAGCTGGTGTAGTAAATGTAAGCCACATAAATACAGCAAACGGTACACATAACCATAAAAAGTATGGTCTAGATTGTCCATATTTAGATTTAGTATGGTCAACAATAAAGCCCCAAATTGGAGCATCTATAGCATCTAATAAACGAGTAAATAACAAAATAGCTCCAGCTATAGCAACAGATAAACCAAAAACATCCGTATAGAAATACAATAAATAAGAACCTATTATACAATATAATAAATTTCCGCATCCATCAGTCAAGCCATAACTCAAACGACCAGATAATGGTACTTTATGATTAATTTGATTATTACTCATATCTAAAACCACCTTATTTTTTTAGTCACGTAACTTTTAACTGTTTATATTTTATATAATTATTTGAAAACTTTAAATAAATAAAATTAACATTTAATAGTATAATATTAGCATAAATAGTATAATAAAATTATCATAACTAATAAAAAATATATAGTATAATGATTAATAATCATCAGTATTATGCTTAATTTCAAGTTTTATTAGTATAATAAAATTAATATTTGAGGTGATTTTTTGTATATTATTTTTACTTGTCCACCTTTACCTCATTTAATAGTAGGAGGTAAATCATTATATCGAGTAGGTGATTTACATTTAAGAAGGATCATGCCTTCTACATTTGATTTAATATTTGTAACTGCTGGCAAGCTGTATTTAGAAGAAAATTCTCAAAAATATATTCTCAAAAAAGGAGAATTCTTGATTTTGCCACCAAATAGATTACACAAAGGATATAAATGTTGTGATGAAGCTACAAATTTCTTTTGGCTACATTTTTATACTACTGGTAAATTCAAATATATGGATAAACCTATCTATGATAAAAACCATAAACAAAAAGCAAATTATCAATTTACTAAAGAACCTTTCCATATATCACTACCTCAACATGGTTCACTAACAGCCGAACAACAATCTCAAATGGCTGAATATATGAATACTATCGTTCAAGTAAAAATTGATAAAACTAAACCAAAAAAAGATTTCTATTCTTCAACTGTTTCTCAATTAAAGAGCCAACAATTATTTTTTTCCATTCTAAGTATTCTTTGTGATATTCATGAGCCAAATACCAAAAATGTAGCAGAAAAAATTTATGAACATTTTTCTCTATTTTATACAGAAGGCTTCGATTTAAAAAAATTATCTGATGAATATGCTTTTCATCCTACACATATAATTCGTTGCGTGAAAAATAAATATGGCTTAAGCCCACTACAACTACTCTTGCACATACGCATACAAAAAGCTAAAGAATTATTAACATACACAAACTTTTCTATTAATAAAGTGGCTATATCTGTAGGATTTGATGATAATGCATATTTTACTAAACAATTTAAACGTATAGTTGGCACTACTCCTACAAATTATAGAAAACAACAACAAATAAATAAAATCTAACTATTTTTAATTAAAATAGCTATAATAAAACAAAAATGCTATAATAAAACATATTGTAAAGGAGGACATATGGCTACAAAGAAGAAATTTTACGCAGTAAAAAAAGGTTATCAAACAGGAATATTCACTACTTGGGCTGAATGTCAAAAACAAACACAAGGTTTTAAAGGAGCATTATTTAAATCTTTTCCCACAAAAGAAGAAGCTCAAAACTATTTAGAAGATAAACCATCTGTCAATATTTCTGAACAAGATGATGACCGTTATTATATTTATGTAGATGGTTCATATATAAATGGTGAATATAGCTGGGGTATGGCTATTTTTTATAAAGGTAAATTAATAGATACTTTCAACGGGAAAGGCACTTCCATAGATGCTAGTGAGTTACATAACGTAGCTGGAGAAATTCAAGGTGCTATGGAAGCTACCAAATGGGCTATTGCTCATGATGAAAAAATTGTAATCTGTCATGATTATATCGGTTTATCTGAATGGGCTTTAGGCAATTGGAAAACAAATAAAGAATTGACCAAAGCATATGCTGAATTTATGAAACCATATTTACATTTAGTAACCTTCAAAAAAGTAGCAGGTCATACAGGAGTATTAGGTAATGAACTTGCTGACAAATTAGCTAAACAAGCTTTAGGTTTATAATAAATTGCTTAATAAAATTAGAGGGGGAATAAAAATTTGACTACTACAGATAATTCATTGACTTTAGGTATAGAATCTAGCTGTGATGAAACTTCTGTTGCTATCTTACACGGTGGCAGAGAAATACTAGCTAATGTAATTTCTACTCAAATTCCAATTCATCAAAAATTCGGAGGTGTCGTTCCTGAAATCGCCTCTCGTAAACATATTGTTAATATCATGCCTGTTTTAGATGAAGCCTTACACAAAGCAAATGTTACTTTAAAAGATATTGATCGTATTGCTGTAGCGTATGGCCCAGGATTAGTAGGTGCTTTACTTGTAGGCGTATCTGCTGCCAAAACTTTGGCTTTTGCTTTAGATAAACCACTAATTGGCGTAAATCACTTAGAAGGTCATATCTTCGCCAATTTCTTATCCACACCTGAACTTCAACCACCATTTATGGCTCTCGTAGTTTCCGGTGGACATACTTCCCTAGTTCACGTAAAAGACTATAATCATTTTTCCCTAATGGGACAAACTCGCGATGATGCAGCTGGTGAAGCTTTTGATAAAGTAGCTCGTGTAATGGGATTACCTTATCCAGGTGGTCCTCAAATTGATAAATTAGCTAAAGAAGGAAATCCTGATGCTATTGATTTCCCTATGGCATTAAATGAAAAAGGTAACTATGAATTTAGTTTCAGTGGCTTAAAATCAGCTGTGCTCAATTATTTAAATAATATGAAAGCAAAACGCATCGAAATCAACAAAGCTGATGTTGCCGCCTCCTTCCAAAAATCAGTAGTTAATATCTTAGTGCATAAAGCTGTAGAAGCAGCTCGTCAAACTAACATGACAAAACTAGTACTTGCCGGTGGTGTAGCAGCAAATAGCTCCCTAGAAGGACATCTCCAAAAAGCTTGCAAAGAAAACGGCCTAGAATTTTACTACCCAAGCAAAATCTTATGCACAGACAACGCTGCCATGATAGCCTGCCGTGGCTACTACCAAGCCCAAGCAGGAGACTTTGCTGATAGCAACCTAAACGCTATCCCTTATCTAGAACTAACTGACAAAGAATAGTTATCTATTCATTTTTCTTTTATCTAAAAGAAAAACGAATCAAAAAGAAAAAATCCCGCGATATTGATTTTAATGGTAATCGCAAGATTATTGAAAACAATTATCACTGAATACGGTTTTAGTCTGAATGTTTGAGCGAAGCGAGTTTCTAAGCGTTGTATGAAGTGATAATTATTTTCAAAATTAAAATTTTATCTGCGGTGATTTCTTTGGTTCGTTTCTTTGTCATCAAAGAAATGAACTAATACTTAAAGTGGGCGATTTTTTATGTTGGAGATATTTTCTGATACTTCGTTATTATTAGCTATTGGTATAGCTTTTATTTCTACGTTAATCCAATCCTTGACGGGTTTTGGATTTGCTATTGTTTCTACACCATTGCTTTTAATGGTCTATGATGCCAAAGAAGTCGTTGTACTTTTACAATTTTTATCTGTTGTTCTTGATACTGTTTTTGTATTTTTTGTCAAAGATAATATTGATTGGCATTTTCTAAAACCATTGCTGATTGGTTCAGTAATAGGTCATCCTATTGGTATTCTCATCTATCTATTTGTGCCTACCATAGGATTAAAAATTTTCATTGCTTGTGTTATTTTATCATTCTTATTTCTCACCAAAATTTATCGAAAACAACTAGCTGAAACATCTTGTAAAACGGGTGTTGTTGGTTGTCTATCTGGTATTTTAAATACTTCTACCAGTATGAGTGGCCCACCTCTTATTATTTATTTAACATCTACTAATCGTGATAAAACTTCTTTGCGTGCCACTTGCATTGCTTATTTTACTATTATTAATTATCTAGGTATCTTTGCTTTTTACTTAGCAGGAAAAGATTTTTCATTCGCTATTGAACAAAGTATTTATATCGTTCCATTCTGTTTTATCGCTTTATGGCTAGGTAATAAATTATTTCCTTATATTTCTCAAAAAATGTTTAATCGACTCGTTTTTGTTATGTTATTATTCAGTGCTTTATATACTATTTATTCAGCTATCAATTAAAGGAGAACTATATGAATAAAGTTGCTGTTGTTACTGGTGGAGCTAGAGGTATTGGCAAAGCCATTTGTGATGAATTCAAAGCTCAAAATATTACAGTATGTACTATTGATGTTTTATCTAATGATTATTTTGTTGGCGATATTGCCGATGAAAAAATATTGACGCAATTTGCCCAAAAAGTAATTGATGAACATACAAAAATAGATTATTTAATTAATAACGCTTGTCTTATGAAAGGTGGCTTAGCTACTGCTTCTTATGAAGATTTTCTCTACGTACTAAAAGTTGGTGCTGTAGCTCCTTTTATGCTTACTAAATTATTTATGAACCATCTTCAAGATAATGCTAGCATTGTAAATATTTCTTCTAGCCGTCATTTGATGAGTCAAGCAGATACTGAAAGTTACACTGCTGCTAAAGGAGCGATTTCTTCACTAACTCATGCTATGGCAGTTACATTGCGTGGAAAAGCTCGTGTAAACAGTATTTCTCCTGGTTGGATAGATACTACAAATAGTGAATTTTCCTCAGCAGATAAACTTCAACATTTAGTAAATCGCGTTGGTGTTCCAAAAGATATTGTAAATGTTGTGATGTTTCTTTGCAGTGAAAAATCTTCATTTATCACCGGTCAAGATATCGTCGTTGATGGTGGCATGACGAAACAAATGATTTACCATGACGATTATGATTGGTATTACAATAAATAAAGGTATTCTTCCTTGATACACAGAATTATATTATATAAATATCTATAATATAAAAATATGTATATAAGTATAGGAGGAATTTTTATGGGATTATTTGATAATCTTTTAGGCAATGCCTCCAAAGCAAATCTTGATGATATCCGCCAAGATTATGCTAAATTATTAGCTAATGGTGAAAGCATTCAACAAGCTTATGAAATCTTTCGTGATTTATTTATTTTTACCGACAAACGCCTTATCCTTGTAGATAAACAAGGTATTACAGGTAAAAAAACACAATATCATTCTATACCGTATAAAAGTATCAGACATTTCAGTATTGAAACAGCTGGTCATTTCGATTTAGACGCTGAATTAAAAATATATGTCGCTGGTATGGATATGCCTATTAGTAAAAAATTTGATAAAAGTTTAGACATTTATCAACTACAAGCTATTTTAGCTGAATATGTATTACGTTAAAATAAAAAGCTGGGTTTAAAATCCTTTATAGATTTAAACTCAGCCTTTTTTATCAATAAATTCAATATAAAATTATGAGGTTACTCTATGCAAACACAAGATTATTTAGCTCAAGAACTCCAACAAAGTTTTGCTAGCGCTCTTATAGATAATAAAATTAATTCCTTGCCTGATTTACAACCACAGATAATCTATAATGATTACAACAGTGGCTCTAATCTATTAGTAGAACTACTTCAGGAACTACAAACTTGTAAACGATTTTACTTTGCCATAGCTTTTATCACTCAAAGTGGTTTAATTTGTCTTAAAGAATATTTAAAGCTACTTCAAGAAAAAAACATCACTGGCGATATTTTAACCACTGATTATCTATATTTTAATCAACCAAAAGCTCTACAAGAATTGCAACAATATCCTAATTTAAATATTCGCATCTATACTAAAGAAAATTTCCATATCAAAGGCTATATCTTTGAACAAAACGATTATTACACTTTAATTGTAGGCAGTAATAATTTGACGCAAACAGCCTTAAAATCAAATAAAGAATGGAGTCTAAAAATAAATTCTTTAGCAAATGGTGCTTTAATCAACAATACATTATCTCAATTTCAACAAATGTGGCAAGAAGCCATGCCTTTGACTGATATCTGGCTTAAACAATATGCTGATAAATATCATTCTTTACAAAAATTAAAAAGAGAATTTGCTACAGCCCAAGAAAATATCTCTACTAATGATATTGCTCCTAATAAAATGCAACAGGAAGCATTAAAAGCTTTAGCCAAATTACAACAAGATAATAAACAAAAAGCATTATTGATATCTGCCACAGGTACAGGAAAAACATATTTAAGTGCCTTTGCTGTCAAAAAAGCCAATCCTAAACGACTATTATTTTTAGCCCATCGTGAACAAATTCTTAAACAAGCTTGTAAAACTTTTACCCAGATAATACCAGATATCCAATATGGTATTTTGTCAGCTAATCATAAGGATTTTCATAAACCTTATCTATTTGCTACCATAAATATGCTAAGCAAAGAAGAAAATTTAACTCAATTCACACCAACACATTTTGACTATATCATCATTGATGAAACACATCGAGCTGGTGCTAGTAGTTATTTAAAAATCTTAAATTACTTTCAACCACAATTTTTATTAGGTATGACAGCGACACCAGAACGCACAGACGGTTTTGATATCTACCAATTATTTGACCATAATATAGCTTATGAAATTCGCTTAAACCAAGCTATGCAAGAAAATTTACTTTGCCCATTTCACTACTTTGGCATCACTGATATCACAGTTGATGATCAAGAAATCAATGATAATTCAACATTTAATGATTTAACTACAGACGCTCGCGTAACACATATCATCAATCAATCTCAATACTATGGTTTCAGTGGAGAACGTCTGCGCGGTTTAATATTCTGTAGTCAAATAGAAGAAGCCCAAATACTTTCACAAAAATTTAATGAGCGAGGATTTAATACCATTGCTCTATCAGGTAAAGATAGTCAAGAAACGCGAACTAATGCCATTCATAAATTAGAACAAAAAGAACGCTCTACAGGTCTTGATTATATATTCACTGTAGACATTATGAATGAAGGTATTGATATTCCTGCTATAAATCAAATAATTATGCTCAGACCTACAAAATCAGCCATTATCTTCGTTCAACAATTAGGTCGTGGGCTTCGTAAATATCCACAAAAAGATTATGTAGTAATTCTTGACTTTATCGGCAACTATCAAAATAACTTTATGATACCAATAGCCCTATCTGGTGATACTTCTTATAATAAAGATAATATCCGTCATTATGTAGCAGAAGGAAATCGCTTCATTTTTGGTTCTTCTACCATTCATTTTGATAAAATAGCTCGTCAAAAAATCTATCAAGCCATTGATAGTGCTAAATTAAACGATACAGCCTTATTGAAAAATGAATATCTACAATTAAAACAAAAATTAGGAAAAATTCCTTCTATCTTTGATTTTTCCCAGTTTGGTAGTATAGACATTTTAAAATTCCTTGATAAATTTAAAACATATCATAATTTCTTACAAAAATACGATAAAGATTACACAATTAGATTTAATACAATTCAAGAAGAAATTCTTTATTTTATCTCATATCGCTTTGCTAAAGGCAAAAGAATTCATGAACTATTAGCTTTAAAATTATTATTAAAAAATACATCTCATTTATTAATGGATATAAAGCAAATCCTAACTACAAAATACCATCAAGAATTAACTGAGCAAATAAAAGTTTCATTAATACGCAATTTAACTAATCTATTTACCATTAGCAATGAACAAGCTAAATTTAGTAATTGCATTTTTATCAAAGAAAATGATAATGATTACATCATCAATGATATTTTTAAATCAGCTTTACAAGATGAAAAGTTCTATTTTCAAATAAATGAAATTCTCGATTTTGCCTTAGAAAGATATCAAAAATACTATCAAAATAAATACAAAGATACTAATCTTGTCCTTTATCAAAAATACACTTATGAAGAAGTTTGTTATCTATTAAATTGGCCTCAAAAAATAAATCCTAATGCCATGGCTGGTTATTTCTATGAAAAGACAACACATACCATGCCAGTGTTTATCAATTATATAGCCCCAGATAAAAAAAGAGTGGATTATACTAATGAATTTTTAAACAATACTTTGATTACAGCCTACTCCAAAAGCAATCGAAAATTAGACTCTAGTGATGCTAAACATATATATAATGCGAATGAAGAACAAAATAAATTATATCTATTTGTACGCAAACCTAGTGAAGATAAAGAAGCTAAAGAATTTTATTTTTTAGGTGAAATCATAGCCCAAGGCAATCCAGAATTTGCACCTAAATATAATGGTTTTAAAATTCTCTATAAGTTAGATACACCTGTTAGAGCAAATATTTTCGATTATCTTACAACAGTAACCGTTTAAAATAAAAAGACATCTATAAAAAATGATAAGTTTCATAAACTTCCATTTCCATAGATGTCTTTTTTTATTTTGTTGGAATAATTTCTTCAATAGATACGCCATTTGGCACATATAATACCATTTTTGCAGAAATTCTTTTTACAGAACCATCTAATACATAGCAAGCACCATTCATAAAATCGCAAATACGAACTTGTTCACTTTGTTCAATTTTTTCGTAATTGATAAGCACAGCTTTAGAAGCTTTTAAAGCATCAGCAGCAATTCTTGTATCATTGAAATTAGTAGGTTCAAATACAAGTACATTCATATTTGGCTGTGTATATACTTTCAAACTAGGACGATTATTATCTTCATAATTAGAAGATGCATTGTCTGTAGCTTCAGCTGTATTTGTATAAATAGCAGGGCCATTTGCTACACGTGTAACGCTAGGAGCTACTTTTACCACTTTTTGCTGTTTTTCTTGTTTTACATCAGCTTTTGTTTCAACTTCTTCTACTTCTTCAGGAATTAAGAAGTTTGTAATTTTTGATAAAAAATCCGCCATAATCTCACCTCAAATATCCTTTTATAACCCATAAATATATTTTATATAAAATTAAAATAAACCCATACTATGACAATTCTCTATAAAATAAAAAAATCCTGCAAAAAACTGTAATAAATATTATTTTCATAAAATTTATTTGATTGTTTAACTAATCAAATAAATTCATAAATATGATAAGAAGCGACACATATAAATGTCGCTTCTAACACATTATATACTATACTCAAAATTATTTTGCGTTTTTACGTAAACGTCCACGCTGAGATTTATCAAGAATAGTTTTTCTTAAACGAATGCTTTCTGGAGTAACTTCTACCATTTCATCTTTGTTGATGAATTCAAGAGCCTGTTCAAGACTTAAAAGACGAGGTGGAGTTAAGCGAATAGCTTCGTCAGAAGAAGAAGAACGCATATTGGAAACATTTTTCTTCTTGCATGGATTTACGTCCATATCAAGTTCACGAGTATTTTCCCCAATAATCATACCTTCATAAACCATTTGGTTTGGAGAAATAAACATTACACCACGGTCTTGAAGAGTATAAATACCGTATGGAGTTGTTTCACCTTGTTCAAATGCTACTAAAGAACCACGGCTACGACCTGGAATATCACCTTTATATGGAGCATATCCACGGAATACATGGTTCATAATACCATTACCTTTTGTATTAGTTAAGAATTCAGAACGGAAACCGATAAGTCCACGTGCAGGAATAGTGAATTCAAGACGTAAATAACCTTTTAATTCAGTCATATTGGAAAGTTCTGCTTTACGAGTACCAAGGGATTCCATAACTGTACCCATGAATTCTTGAGGTACTTCAATAGTTAAGTTTTCAATTGGTTCACAAAGTTGACCATTGATTTCTTTATAAATAACTTCTGGTTTACCAATCTGAAGTTCGTATCCTTCACGACGCATTGTTTCAATGAGAATAGAAAGATGTAATTCGCCACGACCAGAAACTTTAAATGTATCAGGGCTGTCTGTTTCTTCAACACGTAAGCTTACATTTGTTTCAGTTTCTTTATATAAACGGTCGCGTAAATGACGAGATGTTACAAACTGACCTTCACGACCAGCAAATGGGCTAGTGTTAACACCAAAAGTCATGGACAATGTAGGTTCATCAATATTAATGCTAGGTAAAGCCTCTGGATTTTCAGCATCAGCAACAGTATGACCAATACTTGCACTAGGAAGACCAGTAATTGCTACGATTTCACCAAGTTCAGCTTCGCTAACTTCCATACGTTTTAAACCTTGGTAAACATATACTTTACCGATACGCTCTTTAGTTTCGCCATCACCACTGATAACTACTACATTTTGACCTTCTTTGATTTTACCACGCATAATACGACCAATAGCTACACGACCAACATATTCGTCAGAATCAAGTGTAGTTACCATCATTTGAAGAGAACCTTCTACATCACCCTGTGGAGCTGGAATTTCTTTAATAAGTAAATCCATTAATGGTTCTAAGCTATCGCTTTCATCATCAAGATCAAGTTTAGCAATACCATCACGAGCAATTGCGTATACAACAGGGAAATCAAGCTGATCATCATCAGCACCAAGTTCCATGAAAAGTTCCAAAACTTCGTCATAAACGTCATCAATACGCTGGTCAGGACGGTCAATTTTGTTGATAACAACGATAGGTTTTAAACCTTGTTCTAAAGCTTTACGTAAAACATATTTAGTCTGAGGCATAGGACCTTCAGAAGCGTCAACTAATAATAAAACGCCATCAACCATGTTGAGTACACGTTCAACTTCGCCACCGAAATCAGCATGGCCTGGTGTATCAACGATGTTGATTTTTATATCTTTGTACATTACAGCTGTATTTTTAGACAAAATGGTAATACCGCGTTCACGTTCAATAGCATTAGAGTCCATTACTCTTTCTGCTACCTGTTCGTTAGCACGGAAAATATGGCTTTGTTTAAGCATTGCGTCAACAAGAGTTGTTTTACCGTGGTCAACGTGAGCTATGATAGCGACATTTCTCAATTTGTTATTAGTATACAAAAAAATTCCTCCCAATGTATTAATGAAAATTTTATGTTTACATTATCTAAAAAGATTAAATATCTCTTTACTAGTGTAGTATATCAATATCTTTATGTCAAATTAAAATACTAAAATAGCTAAAAATTTTTCTTTAGACTCAAGGTCTTTCCAAAGAGATTTTTCCTAATTTTCCTGCTCTAAAATCCTTAAGCACAGCAATAGCAGTTTTTTCAGTATCTACAATACCGCCTTTTTGTAAAAATCCACGTTTTTTGCCTACCAAAGTAAATAATTCTTCACTAGTTTGTGGAATTTCATCTATTTTATAGCGTTCTTTTATATTTTTAGCATAATCATCTTTTAAACGCCATAATAAGATTTCAGCAGCACGTTCAATATCATAAACTTCATCACTGATAGCTCCAGTAAAAGCTAAATTCAATCCCACTTCAGGATCTTCAAATTTTGGCCATAAAATACCTGGAGTATCCAATAAATCAAGATTATTTTTTATTTTAATCCATTGTTTTGCACGTGTAACACCAGGTTTATCAGCAGTTTTCAATGAAGCACTGCCAGATAATCTATTTATCAAAGAAGATTTCCCTACATTTGGAATACCTACAATCATTACACGAGCATTACGAGGTTTTACACCTTTATTAGCGAATTTAGCAGTTTTTACTTTTGCCAATTCATCTGCTACAGTTACTAATTGACGAATACCTTTACCATCTAAAGAATTGATTTTCACCACAGATTTTCCCATAGATGTGAAATATTCTTCCCATTTATTATTGATATTATTATCTGCTAAATCAATTTTATTCAAAGCGATTAAATGCGGTTTTTTACCAATTAAATCTTTTAAAATTGGATTTGCACTACTGTTAGGAATACGAGCATCACGAAGCTCAATAACCACATCAACTAATTTTAAGTTTTCTACAATAATACGTTTAGCTTTTGCCATATGCCCAGGAAACCAGTTTAATTGAGCAAGTGTTCCTAAATCATCATATTGCATATTTTCTTCCATTAAATAAACTCCTCCTTATATTAATATTCAAATATCTATAACACAAAATTCAAATTCCAACAAAAAAGGCACTATCTTGTGTCAACTACAAGACAGTGTCTTATAAAAAGTATTATATACCAATATATATGCAAAATCAAAATTTTTTTATTTTACACCTATAGCATTTATTTTATCTGGCTCTACTACAATAGTTTTTTCTATGCCATCTTGAACAATTACAAAAGTTGCAGGTTCAGATGAAAATATATCGACTAATTGTCCCATATTAAAATCTTCAAAATTATCGACTGTACTTTTACCGTTGATGCTAATTAAACAATCACCTGTTTTCATGCCAGCTTTTGCTGCTGGAGAATTTTCCGCTACGTTTATAATAACTCCATTATCTTTAATTTCACGACTAGAAGCTATTCCATAAACGTAACTATCAAAAAATACACGTTTCACAGAATTTAATACTGCCTTTAATTCTTTGACATTATCATATTCTTCAACTTCATTAGTGCCATCAGCATAAATTCTTTCATATTTACTAGAAAGTGTCATTTCTACATTATTGCCTTTTTGCACCAATTCACAAATAATATCTTTTTTATCGCGATACATGAATTTATTATTTTTATCTACAGTATCCACAACATTAAATAACACAATTGTATTATCATCTTTTTCTACTAAATTAGTTTTTGCTGAAAATATACTTATAGCTTTGACTATACCATGTTTCACTTGCTCGATATTTGTATTTTCAAATTCTTGATTAATACTACTAGCAAAACAATTAGCAGTAATTGCCATTAATAGCATAAATAAAACTAAAATCTTTTTCATTAAAACCCTCTCCTTAAAACTTTTAAATTTTAATCTTCAAAAGTTTTAGCAACTGTTTTTAGATAATCAACAATTGTCAAATGTTGCGGACAATGACCTTCACAACTTCTACATTCAATACAATCAGAAACTTTCGCATGGGTTTTTATCATATCTTGATATTTTTTCTTACTACCAGATGCCATGCCAAAACGTTTTTCATTATTATATAACTCAAAAACCTCTGGTATTTGAATTTGCATTGGACAATTTTCTTTACAATAATTACAAGCTGTACAAGCAATAGCTGTTGTATCATTGATGATTTTTGCCACTTTAAAAGTTGTTACAATTTCTTCTTTAGTAAGCGGTTTAAAATCTTCCATATAACTCAAATTATCTTCTAATTGTTCCCATGTTGACATGCCAGAAAGCACCATAAATACATCATCTAAGCTACTAGCAAAGCGAATTGCCCATGAAGCCACTGACATTTTTTCATCTTGAGCTTTCAATAAATCTATACCAGCCTGCGGAATATTTACCAATTTACCGCCTTTTACAGGTTCCATAACAATCACAGGTTTATGATATTTTTGGCATACTTCATAACATTTGCGAGATTGCACGCTATCGCTTTCCCAATCAAGATAATTTATTTGTAACTGTACAAATTCAATATCTTCACCAATTTCAAGTAAAATCTTTTCTAAGAATTCTGCTGTATCATGAAAAGAAAAACCTAATTTTTTAATCTTACCTTCCGTTTTCATTTGACGCACAAAATCCATAGATTTAAATTCTTTGATCTTTGCATAATTATCAACATCTAAACAATGCAATAAATAATAATCAAAATAATCTACACCACATTTTTCTAATTGCTCATCAAAAATACGTTTATTATCTTCTATGGATTTCAACTGCATTGTAGGTAATTTATCCGCCAATAAAAAGCTTTCTCGTGGATATCTTTTAACTAAAGCTTCCTTTACAAATAACTCACTTTGATAATTATGGTACATGTAAGCAGTATCAAAATACTTAAAACCTTTTGCCATAAAAGTATCAACCATTTTACAAAATTGTTCCATATCAACCTTGTTATTTTCCACATCAAGCATAGGTAATCGCATACAGCCAAAACCAAGTTTCTTTAAATTTTCCATAATCCCACTCTCCTAAAATATATTTATTTAAATTATAATATTTTTTATAGATATTTTCTATGTTATAATTTTCCATCACTAAAATGATAATCCTATAAAAAATAATCTATAATAAGCATCATATTTCTACAAAATTCATAAAATAATGCTACCTCTCATATATTTTAAAAATAACAAAAAGTCAAATTTCTAATAACAAAAGCTCTATAAAGGCTTATAAAATAAGTATAAAAAATTAGTCAAAAAGTCAAAAATAATTGTTGATATTTTGACTAATTCGAGTATAATAATAATTGTAAGGACGTTAAGAGATACAAAAGATAAGAAGTATTCCTTAAGATACTTACAAAATCTAAACTTTAATCTTATAATTTTACTAATAACAATAAATAAAAGTTAAATGCGGACTTGATAGTCCGTTTAATTCAAAATAAACTTTGACTTTTTGACTTTATTTATTGCTCTATACATGGAGGTTGTTATTTATGTTCGGTTTAGTTCCATTTGCAAAAAATATTGCTAAAAGTAATGATGATTTCAATAAATTATTTGATGTTTTCAATGAACCTTTCTTTCATGAACCATTTGCAAAAATGAATTCTTATGTAAAATCCTTTAAAGTCGATGTAAAAGATACTGATAAAGCTTACGAACTCACTGCTGAATTACCAGGCATCGCCAAAGAAAACATTTCTCTTGACTACAATAAAGGTTATTTAACAATTAAAACAACTACTACAAAATCCACAGAAGAAAAACCTGCTGAAAATGCTAATGATAAGAACGAAAAACCTCAAGAAAAATATATTCGCCGTGAACGTTATGTAGGTGAAATGCAACGTTCTTTCTACATTGACGATATTGATGAAAAAAATATCAAAGCTTCCTATCAAGATGGTATCCTGACTGTAATTTTACCAAAAGCTACTAAAGAAGAAACAACTACCAAAATTAATATTGACTAATTTCTTTTAAATAGAATTTGACTTTTAAACTTTTAGGAGGCATTTATTATGTTTGGTTTAATTCCTACATTTACAAATAATCTTGCATCTAGAGACAATTCTTTCAAATCTATTTTTGATGTTTTCAACGAACCATTTTTCCAAAACGCATTTGCTCCAGTAAATTCCATGTTCAATGCATTCAAAGTTGATGTAAAAGATACAGATAATGCTTATGAACTCACTGCTGAATTACCAGGAGTAAAAAAAGAAAATATCGCTCTTGATTATCAAAATGGTTATTTAACTATCAAAGCTACAATGCAAAATGAACAAAATCAGAATGAAGAAAGTAACTACATTCATCAAGAACGCTATTATGGCACAATGCAACGTTCATTCTATGTAGGTCAGATAGATAAAGCTAACGCTAAAGCTGAATATACTGACGGTGTTTTAAAAATGACATTGCCAAAACTTCAACCACAATCAACAACTACTCAAATTGATATAGATTAATATAAATTTATCCTTCCTCCTGCAACTCCTTTAAAATTAAATACGTTATAAATTAAAGATAGCCTTTATACTTGAGAGATTATCTACTCTTAGTATAAAGGCTATTTTTATATTATTTAAATTTATTATTATAGGGTATAATTTATAACACTAAAATTATTAAATATTTTTTCTATTTTTTCTTGATATTCACTTTCTTTCATACGAATATTATTATATTCATTCTCTACATTTTCACACTCTCTAACAATACTTTCTTGAATACTAACAGAAGGTACTGGTATTTTTATGCTACCAATCATTAATGATAAATTTTTAATATTTCCTCCATTTGCTAATATTCTAATGTTATTTTGCATATCTTTCAAACTCAGTAATAAATATATATATTTTGAATTTATATTTGATGAATTACTCCTTAGAATTCCCATAAAACCGCCAGCTATATAATTTGTATCTTTATCTATATAACATAACTTTCCTAAATGTTTTATACTACCATTAGAAAAGCACATAAATATATCTCCTTTTTTTAATATTTTAGTTTTATCAATATTTTTGTCTTCATTTAAATATACCTCTTTCTTTAACTCAAACCTATTATCAATAGTAATATTATCTGAGGTTAAGACTATATTTGATGTTTTATATGATACTTGTTCTAGTTTTTTATAATTCATACCTCTTATTATTTCTAAAAAATCACCTATTTTACAAAGTTTATATTTACTATTTATAGTTTTTACTTCATTTACATATATATTTATTTCTTTATTAAAACATATTGATTTAAAGTTTAACATATTTTTCATTTCTAATAACTTGATATATTTGTCAATATGATTGTCTACTAATGTATATTTATTTTCAAAACTATCTCTAATATATTTGGCAATATATTTTTTATCATCCCTATTATCTTCATCAAAAAGCATTCCGCCCATTTTATTTATTTGTATTCCTTCATTGCCTTTTCTATTACTCCAATCATATCCTAAAAACTCTTTTTGCTTTGTATTTTCAACAGGGGCTGTGACTATAATTGTCTTATTTTCTCTTATCATTCCAAAGAAAAATAATTTATCTTTCTCTATTTCATAAACGTATTCGTAAAACTTTTTATTTAATATTTTATTTTGTTCTTTTTCAGATTGATTTTTAAATGCATTTTTTTTCATTAATTTTTTTACATTAGAAGAATTCTCAAAGGCTATAACATACATTTTAAAGTAATTATCTACAAATTTTTTATAATTTATTTTTTTCATTATAAATTCATTATAAATATTTTCATCTACCTCAATATGCCTTAAATAATCAAGATAAATTTTCCTATCAATCCAATCATCTGAAAAATTATTTTCAAAAATTGCATTAATACTATCTTCTATCATTTTATATTTTTTTGGTGGTTCATTATGTTTTTTCAAAAATAATATCACAGTATTCGTTCCTGTTGCTCCAAAAGTTTTACTTCCTAACGATACAATAGACTTTATATCAAAATTTTTTAGTAATACTTCTCTTGCACCTATATAACTTGATGTATTATTACTTAAAATACTTAATGGCAAAATAACACCTGCTACTGCGCCTGGCTTTAATAATTGAGCAATTCTTTCAATAAATAATACCTCTATCTCACCACCATCATCACTAATTTTATCAAAAAGTTCAAAGCTATTTTCTCCAAGATTTAAATGATTTTTAAAAGCTTTTACTGAATATGGTGGATTTGCTACAAGTATATCAAATTTTTCATTTTCTATATTTTTATCTTTAGCATTATCTAGTCCATCACCAAAAACAATATTTCCATTTCCTGCACCATTCATAAATAATGATACTTTTGATACTCTAGCTAATCTATAATCTTTTTCTATACCAAAAATATTTTCAGATACCCAACTATTATCATTATTCCCTATAATTTTATTTATTACATCTATTCCTTCTGTCAAAAAATGTCCTGATCCACAAGCATAATCTATAACTTTTGGATATTTTATTTCTTTATTTATGTTTAAAATATTTTCTAGAGGTATACTTTCCCAAATAAATTTTGCTATTGGTGTTGGTGTAAAAAACTGACCTTCATTTTGTTTAAAACCTTTATTTAACAACTGCTCAAACAGATCTCCAAGAAATTGGTGCTTAGCATTATAAACAATTCTATATCGTTCAAAAAGCTGTACCATTTCTACTAATATTTTTCCATTCTGAAAAAATAATTCTTCATTGTGAACATCTTTAAATGCAAAATCATTATTTGAATAAAATTTAAGTATCTTAAATTTTTCTTTTAAATCTTCAATAGCATTTTTCCTTTGTTTTCCTGTAAAATGCTCAAATAACCAAACTGGATAATCATTTGATACATACAATATTTTTTCTCTCATAAATTTTTCCATACCATCTTTATGAAGTCTCTGCAATCTATCCTGTAAACTTTCATAAGTATCTGTACCTTGTTTATATTGAAACTCCATAATATCTTCATCTGTTTTAAGAATTTCATCTACTAATTTACATATAAAAAGTGCTATTAATTTGTTAAAAGCATTCTCTTTATCACTTACATTATTATGTCTAAGTATTTCTTCAAAACTATTTACTATTTTATCATTAGGATAAAAATTTTTTAAATCTTTTTTTCTAATAGGTCTTTCTCCTAATTTATAAGCTACAGTATCTTTTCCAAAAATAATATTTTGCCAAGTTTTTTTGTTATATGTTTTTTCCCAAACTAAAAACAAACTTTCTTTATTATAAGCATTTTTATATAATTTAACATTTTCATTTTTTTTATTTATAATTGATTTTTCTATATTAGGATCATCTATTATTGATATTGTTTCACTAATAAAAACAACTGTATTCTCTTTAAATGTACTTGCATATAACATAAGCCACTTTGCTGATCTTTCTTGCTGTAAATAACTAAATAATTGCCCTCCATCACTATTTAATTCAGTTAATGCATTTATATATTCTTTTCCATATGTTTTACATTCTATAATAAATAAAGTATCGACACCTTCTCGATTTTTAACACAAATATCCGCTCTACCACTTTTTTTAGTATGTCCCAAAGACCATCTTTTTTCCAATTCAATATGCTCTGGACGATATCCCTTTTTGAACAAACGATGTACACATTCCAATACCACAAAATTTTCTAAGTTGGAAAAATTACAAGTTTGTTTTTCATTTACTATAAAACCTTTGTCTTCAGGATAAATTATTTTTTCATTTTTAATGTCAACCATTATTTTACAATCAACATTTTCAAATTCATATACATATATATCATCTAATTTTACATAACCTAAAAAGATCAACACATCTTCTATATTATCTCTATTTATCATTTTTATCCTCATTTCTTACATTATTGTATTTTATTATAACAAATTATTTTACAATGACAAAATCTCAACAATATTATATATATTAATTCTTAGTAAACCAAAAACATCTTTAGAATTGACTATATCTTTTTATTTTCTTATAATCATATCAAAACATACTTTATAAAATTCAATTTTATAAATATATAAGGAGATAATTTTATGTCATCATCATCATTAACAACAAAAACCCTATCAAAAATGGCTGTTTGCGTAGCTATCATCTGCATATCAGCTTACATATCTTTCCCTATCACTGCTGTTCCGTTTACTTGCCTTACTTTAACTATGTTATTATCAGCATTTTTATCCACACCAAAAGAAACACTAATCATCATGATTGTCTATACGCTAATCGGAGCTATCGGTCTTCCTGTATTCTCTGGTGGTGCAGGTGGTTTTAACTGTTTATTCTCCCCAACTGGTGGTTATCTTTGGGGCTTTATCGTCAGTTATCCTATTGCTAGTTATTTAAAAGGAAATAAAAACTCCTTCAAAAACTTCTTTTTAGCAGGACTTGCTGTCATTCCTATCACTTATATTTTTGGTGTAGCTATGCTTTGCTTCATTATGAAACTTTCCATTTTAGAAGGCATCACCATTGGTGCTTTACCTTTCATTCCTGGTGATATCATTAAAACTTTAATTGCCAGCTATGTTGCTGTTCGTTTGCGCAAAAATTTATTTTATTAATCGAGGAATATATATGATAAACAATAATTTTTTACAAGAAGGTATCTCACCTTCTTATTTTTTTCAATATGTTGATACCTTAACTAATCTAAACTTACATTCACTTGTAATCTATAAAGATAATAAATTGCTCTCTAAAGTTTATATTGCCCCTTATAATGAACATGAAAAACAGATTTTATTTTCTGTGAGCAAATCTTTTACCGCCATTGCTATGATGTTTGCTCTCCAAGATAAATTATTTACATTGGATACCACAATTTATTCACTTTTAAAACACAAATTAAATTTTGAACCTACTGAAGATATTAAAAGCATCACCATACATCATTTATTATCCATGACTTATGGATTCATCGACAAAGAAATTCAAGATTTTTACTTAAAAGATGATTGGATTAGTGAAGCATTTTCTTTAAAACTACAGACAAAGCCTGGCACTTCCTTCTTTTATAATAATCGTTGCCCATTTTTATGTAGTGCCATCATTCAAGAATTAACTGGCAAAAATCTTTTGACTTATCTACAAGAAAAACTTTTCTCTCATTTAAATATAACTAATATAAATTGGGAAAAAAATACTCAAAACTACGATAAAGGCTCATGGGGTTTAAGCTTTACCACAAAAGATTTAGCTAAATTCGGTCAATTTATACTCAATAAAGGCTCATGGAATAATAAACAATTACTAGCCCCAGAATACATTGAAAAATTACTCACAGTATATATAAATACAGATGATAAAGTTTTTCCAGATAGTAAATTAGGCTACGGTTATTATTTTTGGAAATGCCAACCTGAAAAAGCCTTTCGCTGTGCTGGTCTTTTCGGGCAATATTGCATTATCTTGCCCAAAGAAAATATGGTCATATCTATAACTAGCAATGCTGAAAACGAACAAAAACAAGCTATTTTATCTGCTACATGGAAATTCTTAGCTCAAATAAAAAAAGATAATAAATCCTCTACTCAAGATTTATCATCTTTAAATAACTATCTTTCTAAGCTTCATTTACCATATTTACCTAATGACAATTCCATTATTCCTGAAATCTTTCAACAAGAATTTAAGTTTTCTCACAATCCTCTAAATTTAAATTCTATTTCTTTCTCCCAAATTGCCCCTGATTGCATCAGAATTAATATTACCTTAAACACTAGAAAATATAATTTGTTAGCTAAACTAAACGCTTGGCAAAAGAATAATACTAATTTCGAAAATGATAACTTTGATTCTTGTACAACTATTTTCTATGAAAGCCCTTACGCCAACTATGGCTGGCAAAATAACAAACTAAATTTAAAATTAGTTTATAACCAAGGCATCTTCATTGATACCTTAGAATTTAACTACTACAACCATCAACTATACCTACATTACAACCCTACTCCATCTTTCATCATCAGAACAAAACCCCATTACCTCATATCCAACCCCATAAAATAACAAAAAGGCTAGAGTATAGATTGCTCTAGCCTTTAATTTACACACTACAAAAATACAATACCTAACCATTTCCACATTAGCAGGCTTTTACGGTAACTGAAAGCTATTGGCAAAAATAAAATCACGACTACATTTTTAATTCATCATAATACCAAACTACTTCCACATTATAAATTTAGTGGTAACCATAGATTATTGAAAAAAACTTTGTTAAATACCAACAATACCTAACCATTCTCGCATTAGCAGACTTTTACAGTAACTGAAAACTATTGGCAAAAATAAAATCACGACTACATTTTTAATTCATCATAATACCAAACTACTTCCGCATTATAAATTTTAGTGGTAACCATAGATTATTAAAAATAAATTTTTAAATATCAATAATACCTAACCATTCCCGCATTAGCAGACTTTTACGGTAGCTGAAAGCTATTGGCAAAAATAAAATTATGACTACGTTTTTTATTCATTATAATACCAAACTATTTCCGCATTATAAATTTTAGTGGTAACCGTAGGTTATTGAAAATAATTATTGCTGAATACGGTTTTAATCTGAATGTTTGAGCGTAGCGAGTTTCTAAGCGTTGTATGAAGCAATAATTATTTTCAAAACTAAAAATTTATCTGCGGTGGTTTTCTTTGGTTCGTTTCTTTGCCATCAAAGAAATGAACATATCTTATTTATATCATTTGCTTTTCATTGCATTTTTAACGCATAATTCTTTTTTAATATCCCATAATTTTTGAGATAAATCTACATAATAACGATGTGGATTTTCAAAGCGTTTTACTTCATCCCATAAAGTTTCCACTTCTTTTTGACAATATGCTTTTATTTCTTCTATAGATGGGCTTTCATATACACATTCACCATTTTTAAAGATAGGAACTTGCAATTCTCTAGCAGTGAAATTAGTGAGAGTTTTTTGTTTCCATGTAGCATTTGGATCAAAAATAGTATGTTCTTTTGTTGTATCAATTGTTTCATCATATAAGCAAAGTTCATCAGCGATAGCTTTGCCAGTTTCTTTATCATACAAACGATATACTTTTTTGAAATGTGGATTTGTTATTTTAGAGATATTTTCGCTGAGTTTAATTTTTGGTGTAATTTCGCCATTTTCATTTTCAATAGCTACTAATTTATATACACCGCCAAACACAGGTGCAGATTTTGAAGTAATCATTCTTTCACCTACACCAAATACATCTACTTTAGCACCTTGCATTAATAAATCACGGATTAAATGTTCGTCTAAAGCATTAGATGCTACGATTTTACAATTTGTAAGACCTGCTTCATCAAGCATTTTTCTAGCTTGTTTAGATAAATAAGAAATATCCCCAGAATCCAAACGAATTGCAAAATTAGTAATACCTTGTAGCACAAGCATTTCTTTGAATACGCGAATAGCATTTGGTACACCACTTTTTAAAGTATTATAAGTGTCTACTAATAATACTGCATTATGAGGATAAATTTCACAATAAGCTCTAAATGCTTCATATTCAGAATCAAACATCTGTACCCAAGCATGAGCCATAGTACCACTAGCTGGCACTTGATAAAGTTCATCAGTAAGTGTGCAAGCTGTTCCAGCACAACCGCCGATATATGCAGCTCTAGCACCTTTTACCGCACCATCTGCACCTTGAGCACGACGAGAACCAAATTCTAATACAGGTCTACCTTGAGCAGCTCTTACTATGCGATTTGCTTTTGTAGCAATAAGAGATTGATGATTTAAAGTCAATAAAATAAAAGTTTCTAAAATCTGTGCTTCAATAGCAGGAGCTTTGATAGTCATAATTGGTTCACGAGGGAAAATACAAGTTCCTTCAGGAACAGCATAAATATCCCCTGTAAATTTAAAGTCAGCTAGATATTCTAAGAAATCTTCACTGAACATATTTTTAGAACGAAAATATTCAATATCTTCTTTATCAAAATGTAAATCTTTTATATATTCTATTACTTGTTGTAAGCCAGCTGCTATAGCAAAACCACCATCATCAGGAATATTACGGAAAAATACATCAAAATACACATTTTTTTTATGTAAATTATTTTTTAGATAGCCATTTCCCATTGTAAATTCATAAAAATCACATAACATGGCTAAATTTTCATTTTTTGAATTCATAAAGAACTTCCTTTCAAATTTATAACAAAAATATTATAAATCCCTCTCTATTATTAATATACTTCATTTCTTTTTACAAAAATAAAAGTTATATTCCTTAATATTATATAGCAAGCTGTATTTATTTTCTACTCTTTAAATAAAAATAATCTGATTTTTACAAATACATCAATATAAATAAAAAAGAATTCCGTAATATTATAGAATTCTCTCTTATTTTCTCATATTTATTAAATATTATTTAATATTTTTAGCTTATCTAGCAAAAACACATTTGCCATTAATATAAGTTTTATTAACTTTTACCAAATGCGAGCGTAAAGCCCCTAAATTTATTTATGGGGATATAAGCTCGCTAAAAAACAATGATTCGATATCATTGTTTTTTATTGTATTATATTTTTAATAGTTATATAATATTTTTATGAAATATAAATCAAATAATAATATAGTATATTCTTGTAAATATCATGTAGTATTTTGTCCTAAATATCGTAGAAAAGTGTTGAACAATGGTGTTGATGAACGATTAAAGGAGTTGATTAATAATATTTGTCAGGAGCTTCACGTCGATTTAATCGAGATGGAAGTAAAGCCAGACCATGTTCATTTGCTTTTAGAAGTTGATCCACAATTTGG